>CALVFE010000022.1 GCA_944326765.1 uncultured Elusimicrobiales bacterium
CACGTGGAAATGATGGGCTTAATCGGTATGGGCAACAACCCGATGGTCGGCGCGACGGTAGCCGTTGCGGTGGCCGTTTCCGAAGCCAAATAATAGTTGGTTTATAACTGTTAAAAGCCGCTCCGAAAGGGGCGGCTTTTTTTATCGGAAGATTTTAGTATTTTTTTATTTTCAAGAACCGTAAAATCCAGGGAAAAATCGGTCAGCCGCATAAAATAAGCTCGGAAAGATTTTTTTGCTTAAACTTTGATCGGGGGGATGTATGTGTTGTTTTGGCGGGCGAAAAAGCGTTCTAAAAAACGTGATTAAAAAAATCCTTAAAAAATAATGATTTTTTTGTTTTTTTACGTCTTGAAAAAATACGTTTTACGCGTAATATTAGGGTAAGGAAGGGCTGGAGGTGGAGTTATGAAAACGTTATGGGGAAGATATGGTTGGGCGGTTGCATTAGTAACGGTAGCGGCGGCTCTTATGTTATTGGGGTATGAGCCTGTATCAGCCGAGCAATCTCCGTTCGAGCAGCTTCGCCGTCAAATGCCCGCTAAACTGGATTTGTTGAGAGAACGAATAGACGAGGCCGGCGGGCAACATTTAAGCCTGGCGCTCGTATTGGCTTCGCAGAACGAAGATGCGCATACCGTGGGTACCACGGTACTGGTTTACCAGCAGCATCCGCGCGAACGGAAATTGGCGGTATTGCTGGCGGCGGCGGTAAAGTATCATAAAGAAATGTCTTTGATGCAGCGGGTGGACGATAAATCACTCAAACAGGCACTGGCGCAGGCTCCCGAAGAAATGGCTGGAATTACCGGAATGTTTCAAACGGTGCAGGATACTCTTTCGATGACAAGCGAACAACTGCAAATTGTGGTAAATAAAGCCCAACAGCATAATATGCAGCAAAAGACTGCGGAGGCTGCCAAACGAATTATCAAACATAATTTGGGACAGAAGGGAGATTAGCTTTATTAGAAACGAGTAAAAAAACGGAACGAGTCAATCGTTCCGTTTTTTAGTGTTTAGAAAAGGTTCGGCTGCGCCGGAAAATGATTTTTTGATTAGAACCAGATACGTCCGGCCGCCAGTATCCCCAATGCCGCCGCTAAGGCGATGGCTGCGGCTATGATTTCGGCGGGTTTCGGCTGCGGGGAAATCGGTTCTTTGGGCAGGGCGTTTAAACGGTGTTGTAAAGCGGCCGGTGCGGCGCAGAAAAAAACATAACAGACGATCCGCTCCGGCCAAGAAGACACCCATATACTCCCCGCTAATCCCGCCAACCACAGCGTACCCCACACCCATGCCGGCAGCGGGGATTTATGATGCATATATTCGCATGTGCGGCAGATAATGGCATTTAAAGAGAAAAAAGTGGCAAAGCCGCCTAACGAACGTACCAGGGGGCAATGTTTTAGGGAATGTCCGTCCAGCCGGCGAAAGCCTTGCCCGATAGCCTGCCACTGGCGGTAAATCCAATAGAACGTAAATAAGCCGCCGCTGAACACATTTAACAAAAATAGCGCGCCCGCATGGATAAAATAAAAAGTGTTGGACAGCCCTTTCGTTTTTAAGAAAACGCGTCGTGCGTTGCGTTGGGTTTCGGTCTGGTAGTTCCATTTTTTTAGGCTCAATGCATAGGCGGCATATAATACCGCCAGTATGCCTAGCATTTGAATCAGTCGTTCCATAACGCTATTATAATAATTTTTATTTTTGGCGTGCAGTTTTTAAGCATAAACCCTTAAAAAATACTAAAATATATATATATCTGCAACAGGAATTTAGATAAAGGCTTTTGCCTTTTAAAAATACCCCGCAGTTGGTGAGAGGGGTATTTTTATGGAAATAAAATAGGAAACAGACAGTATTATGAACCATACCCGCGAGGACGTACGCAACGTGGCTATTATCGCCCACGTAGATCACGGAAAGACCACCATTGTGGATTCTCTCTTAAAATTTGCCGGTGAATTTAAAGTAAAAGAAGATCAAGCGCAAGATACCGTTTTAGACTCCAACCCCTTGGAGCGTGAAAGAGGCATTACCATTTTGGCCAAATGCACCTCTATCGGTTACAAAGGGCATACCATTAATATCGTAGATACGCCCGGCCACGCCGATTTCGGCAGCGAAGTGGAGCGCGTGCTGCGTATGGTGGACGGCGCCATTTTGATGGTAGACGCCGTAGAAGGCCCCATGCCGCAGACCCGTTTCGTACTAAGAAAAGCCCTTGCTTTGGGATTGCGCCCGATTGTGGTCATCAATAAAATGGATCGCGACCATGTGCGCCCCAGCGAAGTGGTGGACGAAGTTTTTAACCTGTTTTTGGAATTGGGCGCCAGCGATGCGCAGCTAGATTTTCCCATTATCTACGCTTCCGGACGGGCAGGCTGGGCAAGCCTTAAAATGGAAGAAAAAGGCAAAGACATCGCTCCTATTTTAGATACAATTCTTTCCCACGTGCCCGCGCCCGAGGCGATGCCCGACGCTCCTTTGCAGATGCAGGTAACGATGTTGGATTACAATAATTTCTTGGGGCACGTAGGCATTGGCCGCATTCTGGCGGGGAACATCAAAAAAGGCCAGGCCGTAACGCTGATTCACCACGACGGTACGACTACCAACGCCAAAGCCGCCAAGATTGAACGCTTTTTGGGACTGGGCAAAGTGGAAGTGGAAGAAGCCACGGCGGGCGATATCGTTTCCATCGCCGGGTTGGAAGGAGTGGACGTGGGAGACACCATTTGCCGCCCCGACGCCTTAAAACCCTTGCCGCCTTTGGCCATTGACGCGCCTACGATGTCTATGGACTTTATGGTAAACGACAGTCCGTTCTCCGGCCGCGAAGGCAAGTTCGTAACCAGCCGACACCTTAAAAACCGCCTGGAAAAAGAAGCACAAACCAACGTGGGGCTGCGCGTGGAACAGTTGGAAGGCGAAGGCAAATTTAAAGTTTACGGACGCGGCGAACTGCATTTAACGATTTTGATTGAAAATATGCGCCGCGAAGGATTTGAGCTGGCGGTATCTTCCCCGGAAGTGATTTACAAAGAAGAAAACGGGCGGCTGTTAGAGCCGATGGAATACCTGATTTTGGATATTAAGTCTGAATTTCAGGGGGCGGTGTTTACGATGTTGGGTACGCGTGCGGCTAAACTGGAAAATATGGTTTCCGAAGGCGAAGACCGCCTGCGTTTGGAGTACCTGATTGCCTCCCGCGCGCTCATCGGTTTTAAGAACGAATTTTTGACCAACACGCGCGGAACGGGTATTATGCACCACAGCTTCCACGGGTATTATCCCAAGGTAAATCTGCCCGATCTGCGCCGCAACGGCGTATTAATCGCCAAAGAAGACGGCGAAACCACTCCTTATGCCCTGTTTGCGCTGGAAAACAACGGCGAACTCTTTTTAGGGGCGGGCGTAAAAGTGTATGCGGGGGAAATCGTGGGGCAGAATTCGCGCTCCAACGATTTGGTGGTAAACCCCTGTAAAGCCAAACACTTAAGCAATATGCGCAGCAAAGCCAGCGACGAATCCTATGTGCTTACTCCTCCCCGCGTGATGAGCTTGGAACAGGCGGTGGAATATATTGCCCCCGATGAATTGGTGGAAATTACGCCTACTTCGCTGCGTTTGAGAAAGAAAATTCTTTCCCACTTGTTAAGAAAACGCACCGAAAAAGCGGCTGAAATCGCCGAAGAAGAGGAAGCAGCTTAATCGGACGTTCCTATACCTTTAGCCGCGGCCAACGCCGCGGCTTTTTTATGGAACGAATGTAAAAAGATGAATTTTGCTATGATAATTTTATGAATCAAAAAGAACGTATGCTAAGAGGCCTGCCTTACCGGGCCAGTCAAGACGGTTTGCCGCAGGAACAACTGGAAAACAAGCAAAAAATTTATGATTATAATCATTGCCGCCCCGATGAAACGGAGAAAAAAGAGGCGCTGCTTCGTTCCATTTTGGGCCGCTGCGGAAAGAACGTAACCTTGCTTTCGCCGTTTCATTGCGACTACGGCAAACAAATTGAAATTGCGGATAATGTGTTTATTAATTACAACTGTGTGATGTTGGACGTTGGACGCATTGTAATTGGCGAAAATACCTTGCTGGGGCCCAATGTTTGTTTGGCCGCGGCCGGGCATCCCATTCACCCGCTTTCACGCCGAAGCGGCTATGAATACGGTGCACCCATAACGATAGGGAAAGACGTATGGCTGGGGGCGAATGTGGTGGTGTGCCCGGGGGTACATATCGGAGACGGCAGCGTGGTGGGGGCGGGCAGCGTGGTTACCAAGGATATCCCCGCCAACGTGATTGCGGCCGGCAACCCTTGCCGGGTGCTTCGTCCTATTACGGAAGAAGACCGCCCGTATTATTTTAAGAAGAAGAGGTTTGACGTAACCGATTATTAACTAAAAACGCCGGGATATGCACCCGGCGTTTTTTATGGTTGTTAGAAGAGTTGGCTTAGGCCTAGTTTATCCAAAATTCCGTCTAAGAGTCCGGTTTCTTTGGCTTTGGCTACGCCCAGTTGTTTGGTTTCGCGGTCTAGGGCGTGGCGGATAAGCGCCAAAGCTCCGCAGTAAACCGGCAGGTCGGCGGGGCAGTCGGCGATCAAATTTTCAAAAGCTCCCAAGCGCGCTTTTCGCACCCCAAAAACCTTTTTAGCCGCTTTTAGTACGCTTTTATTGGCTCCGTCGCCGCATAATACCAGCCGGGAGGCCGGATACTGTAGAAAAGGAAGCGACTGCCGCAGTTCTTTTACGGTGTCTGTTAATAATTTTTCCGCGGCGTCCTCTAAAATTTCATCTATAATTACATCACTTCCCGATTCATATTCCTGCAGAATTTCACGGGTGGTATCCGCGTCGTTTTGCAGCAGATCGGCCGCGGCTTCTACTAGCCGGTCGGTTCCGAAAGGCAGCTCCCAGCCGCCCATCAGTATTCCCTTGTAATACAATACGCCCGATGATAAGCCGTTGCCAATATCCCATAATAAAACGCCGGCTTGTTTTTCATCGGCCGAGAGGAGCGTTTCTCCGATTGCTACGGAAGTCGGTACGACCTGATATTCATTGCATTCGCAGTTGGAAAACACTTGGTTCAGATTGCTTAGATGACTGGCCATTCCCAGTGAAAGAAATGTTTCCACTTCCAATATTGCGCCGACCATGCCTTTTGGGTTCTTAATTCCGGTATTGCCGTCGAGCGAGTAGAACTGCGGCAGGACATCTACTACTTCCAACGTATCACTTAAATTAAGGGGAATGGACGTATGTACGGCTTCTTCCATTTCGCGGGTGCCGATCACTTTATTGCGTGAATCTACGGATTTGAAGCCGCTGGATCGTTTAAAGGACAGAAAGTTTCCGCGTAATCCTACCACGACGGAAGG
Organism: uncultured Elusimicrobiales bacterium; assembly: GCA_944326765.1. GTDB lineage: Bacteria > Elusimicrobiota > Elusimicrobia > Elusimicrobiales > Elusimicrobiaceae > Avelusimicrobium. The sequence continues at coordinate 5,399 of CALVFE010000022.1, forward strand.
ATTGAAAGATACATATTTTGAAATTTCGGCAAAAACTTTGGAAAGTTCTTCCTGCGCCCCCTGCATATCGCGCACAAACGCCCCTGCAAAAGCCCGGCACGGCCGGCGCGAGAGGTGGCGAATGCGCAGGGTGTCGGTTTCTTCGTCTAAGGCGGCCAGAGCGGCAATAATTTCTCCGCCGTAGAAATCCAAGGATAAAATATCGCGTTTCATACAGAGTTGTTCTTCGCTTTATTTTATCAAATTTGAAGATATGTCAAATTTTCAGAAGGAAGCGATTTTTGGCGGTTGTTCACATTTATTTTTTCCCGTCGGAAAATATTGGAATAACCTCTTGCCTCAAAAGCTGTTTTTTGGTTAAATAAAAAAAACCAAGATAAGATGTGAATTATTTATTTTTCTATATTGAAAAATGGGTTTTTTGTTATTATGCTTTCTATAGGTGTCTTTATAAAAAATTGAGATCTTCTGTAACAGCGAGTTAAAAATGAATATGAAAAAGTGTATCAATATAATGCTGTTTCTATTATGTGCTACTGGGGTATCCGCAGAAAATAAGATTCAGATGGTTACTTATTTTCCCGTTCCTTATGTTGCTTACAGTAAGGTAAATGTACAAAGACAGATGGACATTGGGTTATTTACCACTTGTGACGCCAGATTGGGTTGTTCCGAGAGCGGCGCCGCCGGATTGAGGCCGTTGAGGGTTTCCGCAGCTAATTTGAATAAAGGCAAACTGTCCTTAGATTCGGCGCAGGCTGTTGGCAGTATGCTGGTAACGATGGGGGAAAACGCTGCGGGAAATACAACGATAGATTTTACTACCAATTTGCGTATTAATACCCTGGAAGATGGATACAGTTTGCAGACAAATGCTATGACGTTGGACGTATTAAAACTGTTTCCGGACAGAATTAAAAATGATTTTCCGAGCTGCGCCAGTACGGGTGCCAGCGGCGCGCCGCAAGTATCTTGGCGGCAATTAAAATTAAAAAACCAAAAGGAAACCTTTTTGGTGTGTGGAAACAGTAATTCTTCTACAGAATCTGATTGTTCCAATGATACTTATGCTCGGGCGCATCCAGATGAATGTTGTTCTGAACAATATGATTTTTTTTATAACAATCACCAATTTTGTTGTTCAAATATGACAAATATAATGTCCCTTGAAAATTGGTACGATTGCTGTAAATATCCGGCCGCCTTCTCCAAAATACCTGCATATTGCTGCGGAGATGAAACCGTTCCTAATAATGATTTGGAATATTATTGTTATGATGCCTACTATGAATGGCGTGTATATTCGGAGAAAGTTTTTACTATTACGTCCTGTGAGGATAGCATACCTTGTTGGGAACGTTCTCCGGCAGCAGACTATAGATCTTGTCAGGACTCTTGTAATGAATCTACACTGGGGAATCTGTGTTGGGAAAATAACGGAGATCCTGATTCCTGCGGATTAAATAGGGTGCCGCCACAACCTGGAGTAGTTGGTTTCCCCCGTTGTTATACGTATAGAGGTTCTCCGTTGATGCAGTGCGTAAAAGAACTGACGCCTATTTATTGGTAAAACCTAAGATGATAAAAAATGCATCTGCCATAAAAAGCAGATGCGTTTTTTTGTTTATTTTGTTAGAGAGTGTAAAGTTATTCTATTCAGGAGGAACTGCTTTTATCTGTTCAATTAGCAGTTCGGCGCGTATCGTCTTAATTTAGTAAAATATACTTAATTATGATAGACATCAAAGACCTTTCCTTCCATTTCGGCCTGCGTACTTTATTTGAAGATACCTCCGTAATGATTCAAGACGGGCAAAAAGTGGGACTTGTCGGCCCGAACGGGTGCGGCAAAAGTACGCTTTTTAAACTGATTGAAGGAAAGTTTTCGCCTGACGGCGGAAAAATTGACGTTTCCCGCGGTACGAAAATTGCTTCCGTAGCGCAGGATATTATCGATCCCTCTGTGAAATTACTCGACTATGTGCTTGCCAGCGATAAAGAACTTTCCGCTTTGCAAAAAGAGTTGGAAAACCCCAACATTACGGGGGAACGAATGGCGGAAGTATTTGACCGGTTGGAATTTTTGGGGGCACACAGTGCCGAAGCGCGCGCGAGCGCCATTTTAAGCGGGTTGGGGTTTGTGAATGAAGATTTTCAGCGTCCCCTCAAGGAGTTTTCCGGCGGATGGCAGGTGCGCGCCAATGTGGCGGCATGTTTGTATGCCCCGTCTAACTGCCTGTTGTTGGACGAACCCACCAACCACTTGGATTTAGAAACAGCCATGTGGCTGGAAAATTATCTGGTGCGTTTGGATAAAACCATTTTTATCATCAGCCACGACCGCCATATTTTAAACCGCCTCTGCGACAAAATCATCCACGTAGAGGACGCCCAGCTTAAACTTTATAACGGCAATTACGATACCTACGAACGCACCCGCGCCGCCGCTATAGAAGGCGCGCGTTTGGCGGCCGCTAAGCACGAGCGCGTGGTGGCGCATTTGCAGTCGTTTGTAGATCGCTTTCGCTACAAAGCCACCAAGGCTAAACAGGCGCAAAGCCGTATTAAAATGATTGAAAAACTGGGTAACGCTCCCGTCATTCCCAAAGATCCGGAGGTGCATTTTCAGTTTCCGTCGCCGGAGCGGCTGCAGAATTCGTTGGTTACCATTGAAAACGGCGTGGCCGGTTACGATGAAAAACCCGTTTTGCAAAATTTAAACCTGCGCATTGAACCCGATGACCGTATCGCCCTGTTGGGGGCAAACGGAAACGGCAAATCCACATTGGCCAAAATCCTTTCGCATCGGTTGCTGCTTATGTCGGGCAAAATGACGATGGCTAAAAAAATGAAAATCGCCTATTTCTCCCAACACCAAACGGAAGAATTAGACGTAGAAAAAACCCCTTACGAACAGCTTTCGGCAGTAATGCCGTTGGCTACGGAAACGCAAATCCGCGCGCAGCTGGGAGCGTTTGGGTTAAATAAAGCCAAGTCCGATACGGAGATCGGCAAATTGTCCGGGGGCGAAAAGTCCCGTTTATTGCTGGCGCTTATTACCAAGGACGCGCCTCATTTATTGATTTTAGACGAGCCCACCAACCATTTGGATATTCAATCGCGCCAAGCGTTGCTGGAGGCATTGAATGATTACGAAGGCGCCGTCGTGCTGATCACGCACGATTTGCACGTAATCGAATATACATGTGATACGCTGTGGATCGTCCGCCGCGGCACTTGCCAGACGTTTACCGGCGACTTGGAAGACTACAAAGCCCAGCTTCTTAAAAATAACGATCGCAACGATCTGGCCAGCGATAAAATGACTTCCAAAGAAGCCCAACGCAAGGCCGCCGCCGAAAGGCGCGCCAGAGTAGCGCCGCTTAAAAAAGAAATTCGTGCGTTAGATGAAAAAATAGAAAAACTTTCTTCTCGTAAAAAGGCGTTGGAAGACCAATTGCAGGTACAATACTCGGCAGACAGCAGCATCGAGCTGGCCTTGCTCAATGACCAGCTGCAAAAAGCCGAGGAAGAATGGATCCGGTTAAGCGAGGAATATGAACAAGCCTGCGCCGCATAATTTAATGACGGATTTTTCATCGTTGCCCGCGTATTTGCAGGCGGCTTTGGCGCGCCTGGGCATTGTGCGGCCAACACCCGTTCAAGCGGAGGCGATTGCTCCTGCCTTGCGGGGGAGCGACGTGTTGGCTACCGCCCAAACCGGAACGGGCAAAACTTTTGCCTTTTTATTGCCGTTGATGGTGCGTTTGGCAAAAAATCCAGAGGAAAATGCCCTTATTTTGTCGCCCACGCGCGAGCTGGCGCAGCAAACGCAGGAAGAAATGGAAAAGCTGTTTTCGGAAGATTTTACCCTTCAAACCGCACTGATTATTGGGGGGGATAATATCCATAAGCAATATGCTGATCTGCGCCGCAAACCGCGTGTGATTATTGCTACTCCGGGGCGTTTAATAGACCATATAGGACGCAAAAGTGTGGATTTGAAAAAGACTCATTTCCTCGTGCTGGACGAAACTGACCGTATGCTGGATATGGGATTTATCGACGATATGCGCCGAATCGTTTCTTCATTGCCGCCTCCTCGGCAAACGCTGTTGTTTTCGGCCACGCTGCCCACTGAAATACAAACGCTTGCCAACGAATTTTTAAATCAACCGGAACGAGTTAAGATAGGATCGACAGTGAGTCCGGCAGAATTGGTGCTGCAGGAGATTGTTCATGTAGATATCCGCGAAAAACTGCCCCAACTGCTGCACGAATTAAATACCCGGCAAGGGTCTATTTTGATTTTTACGCGCACCAGACACGGAGCGGAGCGGCTGGCAAAACAACTTAAATTATACGGACAAAAAGCCAATGCTTTGCACGGGGATTTGCGTCAAAACCGCCGGCGGCAGGTGTTGGAGTTTTTTCGGAACGGTACCGTGCGTATTTTGGTGGCTACCGACGTAGCTGCCCGCGGTATTGACGTTCCTCATATTGCACATGTGATTAATTATGATTTGCCCCAATCCCCCGAAGACTATATCCACCGCATTGGCCGCACCGGCCGGGCCGGCACCGTGGGAGCGGCGATCTCCCTGATATCCGATGACGGCGCGAAATGGCGGGATATTTGTAAGACTGCTCGTTTTGCTATTCCTGTTAAAACCGTTCAAAAGACGATTGCGCCATTGCCCGCCCCTAAATTTGTAGCCCAGGAAGAAGGCGCGGCGCATGCTCAAAACCGCCGTAAAGTGCGGCCGGGAAAGATTTCTCCGCTTTCTAGAACAATCGCGCCAACCAAACCAGTATTGCCGCAGGGGGAGGCAGATTCGCCCCCTAAAAAATCGGCCGAAGATATACGGAGAAAAAAGAATCCTTCCGGGGCTTTGTTTCCGGATTTGCAGGCGGGAAGTCCCTCTAAAAAGGCTTTTTACGCTTCCGACGGGCAGTTTAAAAAGAGATCAACCCCGCCTGCCCTTTCTCAAGAGCGCATTGCCGGGAATGGTTTTCCCGCGCAAAATGCTTTTCGTGCCATTCGCGTAGGAGCCAGCAAAAAAACATTAAAACGTTTGCCTTGGGCGGTGAAAGAAAAAACAAAGAAAAAGGCAGGCGGAAGTCTTTTTTCGGCAGCGAAAACCAAAAGAAATCGTAAAAATAGGCGGAAATAAAAGGGGCATCTAAATGCCCCTTTTTTAGCGGGAAAAAACTAAATTTCGGTGCCAATTACAATGGTTCCGTCGGAAAGTGTATCGGTTTTCAACGATTCGCAAACAAAATTATATTTGGGACTGTTGCTTTTGCAAATCAGCAAATCCTTATATTTGGTAGAACCGTAGGTATAAGAATAATACATAGTCAGACAATAGGTATTGGTGGTGGTATTAGCCCCGCTGATACGGCAGGCGGAAATGCTGGTGTTGCTAAAAGTATAGCGGTAATTGCCAATATTAAAAGAAGAAGCGTTTGGGGTATCCGCGTCAAAAAAAGAAACATCTAATCCGGTCAATTTAGTAGGCGCTTCCGAATTGGCGGAGCGGTAGCGTTTGGCGGAATCAAAGAGCGTTCTTAAGTTGACCAACACTTCCATGGCTTCCGCCCGCTGGATGGAACGGCGGTATTGCGGCAGTGCGACTGAGGTTAAGATACCTATAATTAATACTACGGCTAAAAGTTCAATGAGAGTGAAGCCGGCTTTTGAGTTATTCATATTTTTTCTCCTGCGTTTTGTACAGTATATCGGTTTTTTTTGTTTTTTTCAATACAGACTGGTCTTTATAAAATCCTTGCAAGGCGCAGAAAAAAGGTTATAATAAATATAGTATTTCATATTAAGCAGAGGTTGTTATGTATCAAAAGATATTTTCAAAGGGTTTTACGCTAACTGAATTAATGGCGGTGGTAATTATTATTGCTATTCTGGCGGGGATTGGGTTTGGTTCTTATAAAAAGGCGGTGGAGAGAAGTCATTTTACGGAAGGATTGGTGGCTGGAAACACCGTATTGGAAGCGATGACTCGGTATTATTATGATAATCCGGATTTGTCTTCTTCTGCCCGAAGCTATCCAAAAGCCGATTATTTAGATGTGGGATTGTCCAATGCCAAGACTTGTACAATATCTGCTTCGAAAAATTATTGTTTCAAAACCAAATATTTTGAAATTATTATTTTAAATGGCAGAGTGCAGGTGAATCGGATACAGGGTTCAACCCTTAAAGATTATTATTTTCTGTTGTATCCGGAATATGCCGGCCGTTCGCTGGATAAATGTATTTCGCGCAGTGTTTCCGGATATGACTTGTGTAAAACAATGGGATATACGGCCTGTTCAGGCTCGGGCAGCAGTTATACCTGTCAAAAACCATAATAAAACCGCAGTCGTAAATTTTATCCGCTCTCTAATGGGCGGATTTTTTTGGCATAAAAAAACCACAAAGCGTTTTGCTTTATGGCAACTTGTTCTAAGCCGTTTTGGACAGGCGGAAGATTTTTCTTCCCCTGTCCGCCGGCGAAAATCTGGCCGGCTTCAAACTGCTAATTCGGGGTTTCCTATACCCCACGCCCGTTATTTTTTGCTGATCATATAATGGGCGCCGCTGACATTTTCACCGACTTTCGTCAGAGCTTCAGCCATTTTTTCAAGTAACTTCGTCATTTTTATTCTCCTATTTAAAATTCCGATAAGGAGAGTACTTCTTATCTTTCTTAAAATATTATACAAATTTTTAGTACGGTTGTAAATTAAGGACATATATAATAACAAATAAAAAATTAATAAGCAATACTTTTTTTGCGTTCTTGTTTCCGCGCCCTGCTATGGCTTTTTATATAATATAAGTAATATGAAAACACTTCACACCGATTGCTTGGTAATAGGCGGCGGAATTGCCGGGTGTGTGTATGCCCACCAAGCCGCCAAAAAAGGCCTTAAAACGATGCTGTTGTGCTGCGGGGATATGCCCGAAGCCAACAGCGATCTGGCGCAGGGCGGGATCGTTTATGAACCCTCTTTGAACATGGAAGATTTGTTGGCGGACGTGAAAATGGCTACCGCCGGTATGTGTAATGAAGCGGCTGTAAAACAAATTTCCGCGGCCGGCTGTGAGGCTGTTAAAGAGATTTTTTTAACCGATTTGTCGGTTAATTTCGATCGGGATTCCGAACATCGGCTTCGTTTTACGCGCGAAGGCGCCCACCGCAAAAACCGCATTATTTATTCCAAAGATACTACCGGCCACGCGATGTTGGCGGCTATCCAAGAGGCCGTGCGGAAAAATCCCCTTATTACCGTGCGGGAACAGGCCTCGGCCATTGATTTACTAACGTTGTCGCACAGTTCGCCCGATCCGATGGATCGCTACTATCCGCTGACGGTTTTCGGCGCATATGTGTTGGATAACAAAACCGGGGAAGTGTTTGCCGTAACCGCCAAAAAAACCGTGCTGGCTACGGGAGGAGTGGGGCGGGTTTACCGCCATACCACCAACGCCGCACACGCTTATGGGCACGGAGTCGCGATGGCTTACCGCGTTGGAGCGCGCGTGATGAATATGGAATTTGTGCAGTTCCACCCGACGGTGTTTGCCAAAGGAAAAAGTTTCCTTTTGTCCGAGGCGCTGCGCGGCGAGGGCGCTGTCTTGCGCAACTGCAAAGGCGAAGCGTTTATGTCCAAATATCATCCGCTTAAAGATTTAGCGCCGCGCGACATTGTCGCCCGCGCGATTGAAGAAGAACGCTTAAAGACCTCGCACGACTGCGTTTATCTGGATATTACCGCCAATCCGCCTGAAGAAACCAAAGATCGCTTCCCCGCTATTTATAAAAAATGCCTGGAAGAAGGATTTGATATGACGAAAGTCCCCGTGCCGGTAGTGCCGGCGGCGCATTATTTTTGCGGAGGGGTTTACGCAACGCCGGAAGGCCGCACGAACATCGCCAACTTAAATGCGATTGGCGAAACTGCCTGCACCGGTTACCATGGAGCAAACCGCTTGGCCAGTACTTCGTTGTTGGAGGCGGTGGCGATGGGGTATCTGTGCGCAGCGGCGGATGCCAAAGATATCGCTTCGGGAACGTTCCATATCCCCGATCCCAAGCCGTGGGTCGTTCCGGAAGAAAAACCAGATTTAAGCTTGATTAAGCAGGATTTGGCTACCCTTCGCAGTACGATGTGGAACTATGTGGGGTTAATTCGCAGCCGCAAACATTTGGGTCGTGCGGAAAAAATTCTTCGCCACCTGCATAATGAAATTGACGTTTTTTACAAAGGAACGGCGTTGTGCCAGGAATTGTTGGACTTGCGCAACGGCACGCAAACGGCGCTTTTAATTACTTACGCCGCTTTGAAAAACCGCCGCTCGGTGGGGTGCCATTACCTGTCTGACGAAAAAGATTCTTAATTCAAGTGCTTCTTAACGCCGGGCGAAGAAAATGCCGCCCGGCTTTTTCAGATTTAAACACCCGGAGCGTTTGCTCCGGGTGTTGTATTGTTAAGGCGCATTTCCTATAACCCAAAACGTTTCATGGTGTTTTTGCCGGCTGGCGTTGGGAAATTAAAAATCCCCGGCGACGCCGGGGATCTTTGTTTATTTTTTCTTTTTGCTTTCTTTTTGTTTTAAACTGGCTTTGATAAGCCCGTCAAACAGCGGATGCGGACGCAAGGGGCGCGAGCCGAATTCCGGGTGGAATTGACCGGCAATAAAGTAGGGGTGATCTTCCCGTTCCACAATTTCCGGCAGTACGCCTTCGTGCCAGCCGGATACTTTCAAGCCGGCTTCTCCCAACAGTTTGGTATAAGCCGGGTTGAATTCGTAGCGGTGGCGGTGGCGTTCTACAATCTGGTCTTTGCCGTATAACCGGCGCGCCAGCGAGCCTTCTTTTAAGTCTGCGGTATAATTGCCCAGGCGCATTGTACCGCCCTTGTAAACCACGTTTTTTTGTTGGGGAGTTAAATCCACCACCGGATCTTTGGTCATCGGGTCAAATTCGGTAGAGTTAGCGTCGTGCAGGCCGCAGAGGTTGCGCGCCGCTTCAATGACGGTGCATTGCATGCCCAAACAGATGCCCAAGAAGGGTACTTTTTTCTCGCGCGCGTATTTGACGGTTTCAATTTTCCCTTCGATGCCGCGCCCGCCGAAGCCGCCGGGGATTAAAATACCGTCCACCTCTTTTAATTTGTTTTCCACGGTGTCTTTTTCCGTATTAATATATACGACTTCTACTTTGGCGTCGTTATTCATACCGGCGTGTTTTAAAGCTTCGTGTACGGATTTATAAGCTTCCTGAAATTCGGCATATTTGCCGGCAATCGCAATTTTGACCGTTTTGGAGGGGTGGAGCGCTTTGTCAAAAAATTCAAACCATTTGGGGTCTACTTCCTGCGTGGGTTTTAAACCCAAGAGGGCAATTAACTGTTTATCTACATCTTGTTTGTAGAACATTTCCGGCACATGATAAATGGATTTGGCGTCGGCGCATTCAATGACGGCTTTGGCCGGCACGCTGCAGAAAAGGGATAACTTTTCTTTTAAGTGCTGAGAAAGCGGTTTTTCGGTGCGGCAAATGAGCATACTGGGTTCAATGCCCACTTCGCGCAGTTTGTTGACGGAATGCTGCGTAGGTTTTGTTTTCAGTTCCTGCGCTACGGCGATATAGGGAATGAGCGTAACGTGTACGCAGATGACATTTTGCGCGCCTTTTTCCAAGCGCAATTGGCGGGCCGCTTCCAAAAACGGCAAGGATTCAATATCGCCCACCGTACCGCCGATTTCAATGATGGAAACGTCGGTATCGTTTTCAAAAGCGGTAAAGCGTTTTTTGATTTCGTTGGTAATGTGCGGAATGACTTGCACGGTAGCGCCCAAGTATTCGCCACGGCGTTCTTTGTCAATGACGGTTTGATAAATGCTGCCGGCGGTGTTGGTATTGGCGCGGGTCATATTGACGTCTAAAAAGCGTTCGTAGTGGCCCAGATCCAGGTCAGCCTCGGCGCCGTCGGTTGTTACAAATACTTCCCCGTGTTGGTAGGGACTCATCGTGCCGGGGTCTACGTTGATGTACGGGTCGCACTTAATCATATTGACGCGCAGGCCGTTAAGCTGCAAGAGCTTGCCGATGCTCGCTCCCGAGATGCCTTTGCCGAGCGAGCTGACCACGCCGCCCGTGATGATGATGAATTTAGACATAAAATGACTCCTATAATAAAAATAAAATCGGTTCGCCGTACGTATTTTTGTCCGGCGCGCTCAAAAGAGGAACTCCCGCCGTAGCGGGAGTTCGCCTCAATGTTGTTCTTTAAGATATTTTTCGGCGGCTTCCAAGTCGGCCGCGGTGTCGATGGCCGGGCCGCTGGGGCGGGTTTCCACGCATTTAATGGTTAAACCGTCCTCCAGGGCGCGCAGCTGTTCCAGCCGTTCCAGCTGTTCCAGCGGGCTGGGCGGCAGTTTGACAAAACGTTCCAATGCTTCGCGGCGGTAGCCGTAAATGCCGCAGTGCTGCCAATAAGGCGCTTTTTTGTTTTCTTCCGTTAGTTCCCGTTTATAAGGCACGCGGGAACGTGAAAAGTAGAGCGCGCGGCCGTCCTTAGCGATTACTGCTTTGACGCAGTTGGGATTGTCAATTTTGGCGTCGTCTAACGTGGCAAAAACGGCGGTGGAAATATCGCACGACGGATCGCTTTTGAGCAGATTGGCTACGGCAGAAACCGTTTCGGTAGTGATAAAGGGTTCATCTCCCTGTACATTAATAATATATTGTTCCGGGCGGTTTTGGGCCGCTTCAAAAATACGGTCGGTACCGCTTTGGCAGGCTTCGCTGGTTAGTACGGCTTTAGCGCCGAATTTGGCGACAGCTTGCACCACGAGCGGCGACTCGGTGGCGATAATTACTTCGCCCAAGCCGGTGCGCCGGCAGGCTTCATAAACGTGCTGGATAACGGGTTTTCCGTTCAAATCCTTCAAAATTTTACCCGGCAGGCGCGACGAACCATAGCGTGCTGGAATGGCAATTAAAATATCACTCACGGCAATACTCCTTCAATTTCTTCGCGGGTGGCGGTGGCGGTGCCGGATTTTTCCACCACAATTCCGGCCGCATAGTTGGATAATACGGCGGATTCCTGCAGCGTTGCGCCCGTGGAAAGCGCAAGCGTGAGTACGGAAATGACCGTATCGCCCGCGCCGGTAACGTCGTACACTTCGCGTGCGGTGGCTTTGACGGTAACGGGTTTTGTCTTGCCTTTTTCAAACAAACTCATGCCGTCTGCCCCGCGCGTGATTAAAATAGAGTCGGAGTCCAACATTTTTAAAATTTTATTTCCCAACGTTTCAATGGCTTCTTCGCCGGGTTTGGGGGATTCGCCCATTCCTTCCCAAGCTTCTTTGGTGTTGGGCGTCATACAAGTAATGTTTTTATATTTTTTGAAGTTGTCAATTTTGGGATCTACGCACACTGGAATTTTATGCTTGCGGCAGGTTTCGATAATCGTTTGAATGTTATGGTCGCTGAGCATTCCTTTGCCGTAGTCGGAAAGGATAACCCCTTTAGCCGTTTTGACGGCCAGCTCAAAGCTTTTCATGCACAACGCAGAAACGGAGGGGGAAATGCTTTTCTTGCTTTCGCGGTCAAAGCGTACGATTTGTTGCTGCTCGGCCATCACGCGGATTTTTTGGGTGGTCGGGCGGTCAGGGTCTTCGGCCACGCCGTAAATGTTGACGTTTTTGTCGCGCAGGAAGCCTTTGAGCATTTCGCCGCCCAAATCCTGCCCCACGACGGAAATCATTACCGGGCGCGCCCCCAAGGCGGCCAAGTTCACGGCTACGTTGCCCGCGCCGCCGGCTACAAAAAATTCTTTTTTGACGTCTACCACCGGCACCGGCGCTTCCGGCGAAATCCGGCTGACCGTACCTTTGATAAAGTGATCCAGCATAATATCGCCTACGACGATGATTTCCTGCCCTTCAAAGTGTTTTAAAATTTCTTTTAAGCGTTTGGTAGGTATTGAATGCATAAGCATCTCCTGCTGTATTATTACACCATTATAGCTTTAATTTCGTTTGTATGCCAGTAATTCGGCCGATACGCTGCCGATAAATACTTCCGTCTTCATTTTTACGGGCATTTTGTAGGCATCGTCCGTCAGCCATACTTTTAGACTTTTGCCTTTGCTTACAAAAATCCCTTCACCCCGAAATTGGGGTTCTACTACAATACAGTCAAATTTTCCCGCATCGGTTTTAATCGTTTCCTTTTTCAGCACTTTTACTACCAGTGGATATTGGCGTTCGCGGTTGATAATGTCAAACACAATATCTTTGCCCGGTTCCAGTTTTTGCGCGCGTACAAAATACAGAGAGGACAGCATATCCAATACCTGCATTTCCAGCGCGCCCGATATAATTTGCGGGTCTTCTTTCTTTTGCAGTTCTCCGTAGAACAATTTTTGAGGATAATCAAAAATCAGCCATTCGTCGCGTTTATAGCCGCCTTCGCGCACGCTTTGCAGGTAACCCAAGGAATAAAAATTTTCGGCGTCCAGCCACGAGTAATTGACGTCGCGTACTTTGAAAAAGGCGTCAATGACCGCCGCAGAGAAAGCCGTCGTTTGCAACAAATAGGCTTTGCGTCCGTTGACGGTGGTCAGCCCGCGGTTTTTAATATAGGCCGTTCCGGCGCGGATGAAGGAATAATAAATGCCGTATTTTAATTCTTCCCCACTCCAAGGGGCTTGCGTATTATCGGCGGTCAAAGGCTCATAGGCCATCGGGTTTAAACGGCGGCCTTCCAAAGGAATCAGATCTTCTTTTTCAAACGAAACGGTATCGGCCGGCGGCGTTTGCAAGGTTTGTGCCTGACGTGCTTTTTTTACCAGCATTTCCGCATTCTGGATTTGTTCCGGCGAATTGGGTTGGGCGCTGAGATCCGTTCCGGCGTCGGAAAGGAAAATAGTTACTTCTTCCGGCGTTTTTTTAGCATTGGTTTTGGCGGCGGGTTGGGGCGTTGAAACGTTTTTTTGCGGCACGGGGGCGGAATCGGACTTTGGTGCAGGGGACGGGACGGAGGCTGTGTTTTCGTCGGTTAGTGCGTCACGGACGGAAGATGGGGAAACGACAGGGGTTGGCGACGAAACGATCGGCTGTTCTTTGCGCTGGGCGTAACAACCGCTTGCAAGCAGACCGCCAATCAAGAGAAAAGCCAATACGTTATGCTTCATAGGCGGCTCCGCTGTCTTTGGCGATAAAACGGGCGGCATTTAACAGGTTGGAAGCTGTTTTTTCGGGGGCTAAATCCGGGTATTTTTTGAGGTGATTTTTCCCGTTTGCCGTCGTAACCAATACCGATTTAAAACCCAGCGCGTGGCCAAATTCCACGTCGGCCTTTTTATCGCCGATCATATACGATTGTTTGGGATCTATGCGGTATTTTTTAATCAATTGCAGTCCCAGTTGGGGTTTTGGTTTGCGGCAGCTGCAATTTTGTTCGGGCGCGTGCGGGCAGAAAACGATTTCTTCAATCACGGCCGGTTTTAAGAGTTTTAACATTCGCGCGTGTACGGTGTTTACTTCTTTCTCCGTAAAATAACCGCGGCCGATACCCGATTGGTTGGAAACAATAAAAAATTTAAATCCACATTTTGTTAGAAGTTGGAAAGCCGCCTTGGCGCTTCGGTAGGGTTTGACTTTGGCGGGATCGCTTAGATAAGTGCCCGGCTTTTCGTGAATGACGGTGCCATCTCTGTCCAGGAAGATGGCTTTTATTTTGCTTGTCATACGCGTTCCTCGGGGTGGAGTTTGAGGTAGGCTTCTCCTTCCTGTTCTCGTTTCCAGCGGTTATGCGCCCAGAGCCACGAGGCCGGATTTTCGCGCAGCCAATCCTCATAGTATCCGACAAGGGTTTTGGTGAATTTGCGTACATTGTCCATACTATATTCTTTAGGGGGGTAAACCGGATCCATTACTTCAGATACAATCATGCCGTTTTTCTCTCTCCACACCCGCACCGGAAAAACCGGTACCTGCATCTTGATGGAAAGCAAGGCGGTGATCGGCGAGAACGCGGCTATGCGCCCCATAAAAGGAATCCAGACTTCGCTGGAACCGGCATTCTGGTCAATTAAAATACCCAGCATTTTTTTCTTTTTCAGCCAGCGCATACAGGCAAAGAAAGGTTTATCTTCGTAGTTGCTGTAGAAAGTGCGGCCGCTGAAGATATTGCGCAGACGGTTGGTTTCTTCATCTACATAGGGATTATCCACCCGTTGGGCAAGAACCGCCTTATCTACTCCGTACACTGCGCCGGCCAGGCCGAAAGCCTCCCAATTGGTAAAATGCCCGATGTGGATAATGCCTCCCGTCTGTCCTTGGGCATTTAACATTTTTTCCGCTCCGATAATTCGGCAGTGCTTTCTAAATCCTTCGGGGGTCATTTTTGTAAGTTTAATAAATTCCGCCAAGATCCCGCCCATATTGCGCCACGATTCCAGCGCTACTTTTTGAGCTTCTTCCTGCGTCATTTCCGGAAAAGCGCGGCGAATATCATATACGGATCGGCTGAATCGTTTAGGCATTACCAAACGCACCATGCCGGTGGCTTTGCGTCCCAGCCATACGGCGGCAGAATAAGGCAGCAGCCCAAACAGCGCACAAAAAATTTTCAGCGCCACATATTGAGCAAAATGAAACGGAGTTTTTTGAAAACGGGCTTTTTCCATATATCCCATTATAGCAAGTTTTCGTTTTAAACCTAATCGGTTTTGAAAACTCTTTGGAAATGCTAAAATATCTAAAACCGATTTTTGAGGAAATTATGGATTTGCTGAAACTAAAAGAAACGTTACAAGAAACTGCACTTGGACGCGGCGTTTTGTTGGCCGCTTCTAAGATTTATGGTTTAGGCGCTTGGTTGGATAGAACGGCTTATGAGAACGGATGGAAAACTTCCCGGAGCGTGAATTCCCGTGTAGTGTGTATCGGCAATATCACAGCCGGCGGTACGGGCAAAACCACTGCCGTATTATTGGCGGCTACTACACTGGCCAAGGAAGGCATTCGCGTGGCGATTGTTTCCCGCGGTTACAAACGGCAGCAGAAAACGAAGGAGCCGGTTGTGTTGTTTGATAATCCGGACACTGATTGGCGCCTGGCCGGCGATGAGCCTTTTATGATGAGCCGGGTGCTTAACCAGTATAAGGTGCCAATTGTGATCTGCCCCGACCGCGCCGAAGCCGCTAACGAGGCCCTGCGGCGTTTTAAAAGCCAGATTATTTTGTTAGACGACGGCTTACAGCATCACCGTTTGCGCCGCGATGCAAATATCATTCTGATAGACGCCAAAAATCCGTTTGGCAACCAACACTTGCTGCCTTATGGAATTTTGCGGGAGCCGATGGACGCGTTAAAAAGGGCTTCTTTGATACTGCTGACGCACTGTGATCAAGTTTCGCAACGGCAGCTGGAAGATACGCGCGATCGGATCCGCCTATATAATGATACGGTGGAAATTTTGGAAAGCGTGCACGAGCCGGAGTATTACGTGGATATTTGCAAGACGGAAAAAGTGGACTTGTCTCAAATTAAAGGAGCTGCCGCCTGTTTTTGCGCTTTGGGACACCCGGAAACTTTTGAAAAAACCCTAGAAAACTTGGGGCTGGAACTCAAACAAAAGTGGCGTTTTCCGGATCATCAGTATTATACCGAAGAAAATTTGCGCACTTTTGAAGAAACGCGCGGAAATCTGCCGCTGATTACCACCTTTAAGGATTTTGTTAAGTTCCCTGATAATTGGCGTGATATATTAACGGAAAAAGTATATGTCCTTTCGGTTAATTTGAAAATATGCGGCGGTGAAACGGAATTCGATAAGTTTACCGATGTGCTGTATCCTAAATTTTCCAAAGTAAGAAATAAATAATAAGTGATTGACGCAAAGAACCCCGGCAATAAGCCGGGGTTCTTTGCGTTTCACGCCGGTAGGGTAAATATCGCGGGAAATCAGGATAGAAATTTGCTTGGTAGAAAGACGTTTGCTTGACTCGTTTTTTTTTTTTGATACACTGCCTCTAGCGTTGATTTGTCGGCAGTAAATGCAGGACTTGCAAATAAGCCTTTAAATCAACGCGCTGAGGAGTTTTCTATGAAAAAAGGTTTTACTTTAATAGAGTTGTTAGTCGTTGTTTTGATTATTGGGATATTGGCGGCAATAGCGTTGCCGCAATACAATAAAGCCATATTGCGGGCGCGGTTTGTACAGATGCAAACGTTTACAAACGCGATTTTAAAAGCCCAACAAGCTTTTTTTCTGGCAAATGGGGATTATGCCACCACTTTTAGTGAATTGGATATAGAATTTAAGCCGGAAGAAGGAGCAACTGTTATTACTGACCATTGGATGGAGCTCAGCTCCGGCAAGATATTTTGCTATATAGGAACTTACAAGAATCGGGTGCATTGTGCCCTTCGAAAAGACAAAACACAAAATGGGAAAATGTATGTGGTGCTGAGCCGTACATACGATGGCGCGGCTCCGACTTGCACTACCTACGAGCAGACCAATTACGAGGGAGATGATTTGTGCCGCAGCGAAATGCATACTGCGGAGTTTACGGTTGGATGCAGTGGCGGCTGTCGTGTTTATACCTATCATTAATCCGCTGGATTATCCGGTGATTCGTTTAAAAGTCCTTTCCGTATAAGCGAAAGGACTTTTTGCTTGACTCGTTTTTAAGCAATTTTATGTATGACGAAACTTGGCAAAAGTATTTCCCGGCAATTACACTGTTGGGTTTGCGTTCCTAGAACAGGGTAGTCGCTTTGCCGCAATACACCAAGCGGTAGAAAAACAGCCGCGTGGGGCATTAAAGTCATTCAGGCAATTTTTTTCAAACATCTTACTTGCCAAACGGCGAATATCCGACTGATTCGGATGTTGCGGGGGTATGTTGCCCCGAGAAAAAATCAGCAGATTTTTTGGATTGTACGGGGCAGCAAACGTGCGGAACCTGCTAGCGGTGTTTCCACAGAATATAATATACCAGCCGTATATTTTGGGAGGGGAATAATATCCGAAAAAACGGGTTCTTTTTACTGGTTTGGCAACTTCCTTTTTGAGGAGTCAAAATAATTCCTTTAAAACCGTCCGGCAAGATACAGACTGCTTTTTTTATGTCAAACTCTTTGGCCGGCCAAAAGGCAAATCCTTGCGGCTTTAGTCCCAATTGATTTCCCAGCCGAAATAAGCTTTCGCCCGCCAGATAACGGGCGGTTTCGAGGGGAGTTTGGGTTAAATCTTCTCCCTCTAACGCCATGGCGCCGAAGCTGACGAGTCCGCTTTTTTGAATTGTTTTTAATTCGGCGATGGTCAGTAAATTTTGCCAAGGTTCTTGTTGGGGATTTTGCCAAGCGTTATATGTGCCTGCCAAGGCAGGCGGCAGAAAAAGAGCGGCGGGCGTTTTATATTTCTGCAGCAGGGGAAAAATTTCCGTAATAAAGGACTGATATCCACCCAAAAAGGCCAATAAAACAGGCTTCCGCGGCCATGCGGCGGTATGTGTTTGCAATTTTTCCATCGAAACAGGCATAAATTCATGTGCCCGGAGCCAAAGAAGCATTTTTTCAAAAGAGGCGGCCGTCGTCCATTGGTTTTGAAGGCGGGATTGCTTGGGCGCTGCGCCTATTTTTTCGTATGCCAGCACAAATAACTCTGCAGGCTCTCGGCGGAAAATTAAATACCCCAAAACGGCTGCCAGCAATAAACCGACTGATAGGAGAATATACATCATAATTAAAGTTTGCTTTGGCCGCGGGTCAACTGCAGGTAGTAGTCAAACAGTGTTTCACCACCCCGCGGAAAAGCGCGCCGCAAAGTGGATTTTCCTTTCCAAGGCCAGGGGTTGATTCCTTTTTTGGTGCTGAAATCAAATTGATATCCGGCTTTTGCTACCTGCGGACGAACGCGTTTGTCAAAACCGCCGGCGCCATACGGATAGCAGAAAGCTGTTACGGCAACGCCCAGGTTTTCTTCCAAAATCCGTTTGCTGCGGGTTAGTTCTTCCGCTATTTCTTCGTCAGACAGGCTCCGCAGGCGGCGATGCGAACATGTATGGGAACCAAAATCCACCAATCCGCTGGCGAGCATTTCTTTGACTTGCTCCCACGTTAAATAGCCGGGAGAGTCTATTCGGTCGGTAATTAAAAAGATAAGCGCCGGGACATTGTATTTTTTTAGCAGAGGAAACAGTTTTTCATAGTTATCCCGGTAGCCGTCGTCAAAAGTCAGCATGACGGGCTTTTCGATGGAAGATTTTCCCGCGCGGGCGGCTTGTTCCAGTTCCTTCAAAGAGATGGGGGTATAGCCGTTGGCTTTTAAAAATAAAATTTGCCGTTCCAACATATCCGGCCGCACTGTAAAAGGAAATTGTTCTTCCCGGGGGTCTTCCACGATACCTACATGATGATACATCAGCGCAACCAGCCCGCGGCGCTTAGGCAGGTACCACGTTTTGCGCAGCTGCGGAAAGCGCCAAAACAATAATCCCCCTGCAACCAATACGATTAGGCCGATTCCATAAATCATCATTTTTCGTTTTGTTCCTCCAGCTGCCACAGCTTAACATACTTGACGAATACATAAAATGTGGAAAAAGACGCCCATAATAATCCGCGCAACCCGTCTAAAACCCCTAGTTTTAATATATAACGTTTAAAAAACTCAAACGGCAGCGTAACCAATACAAACAACAGCGAGAAACGCCGTCCGTTCTGATACATCTGTTCGGCCGCCAAAGAGGTATATTTGTTAAATTTGCGAAAATAAGTTTCAACGGAATCGTATGAATAATGGTTGATCGGGTTTTGCAAACACCCGATTCGACCGGTTACTTTTAATCCTTCGTGCACCAGCCCGCCCACATATTCGGCTTGGTGGGTGCGCACCAATCGGAGATGTTTTTCTTTATTGAGACCGCTAAAACGCATTTTTTTGCCTAAAAAATAATTACAGAAAGGAATTTCAAAGCCGGCGCAGTCCGTATGCTGCGTAATGCGGGCAATTTCCTCTTTTAATTCGGGAGAAAGGGTTTCGTCTGCGTCTAAGTTTAAGGCCCAGGGGGAGGTTACTTTGGAGAGGGCATAGTTCTTTTGGTTGGCAAAGCCGTCAAAAGCGCGGTCAAACACCTGCGCGCCCAATTCCCGGCAAACCAGGGCGGTTTTGTCTTTGGAGAATCCATTTATCACAACCACTTCATGCACCAGCCCTTGGGCGCTTAAAATGCACTTGGCGATTTTAGATTCTTCATTGCGAGCAATAATAAAAAGAGTAATACGCGGCGTTTCCATACGGCTATTGTAGCATTTCGGAAACAGAAAACGAAAGGGGTATAAAAAGGGGAACCGCTGTAGCAGGGTTTGGGACTACAGCGGTTTGGATGAAATGGAAAACAGTTTCTATATTCTTACTATAACACTTAGGAAAGTAATTTAGAAAGGGTCTTTCGGCCTATTTTTTAAAGAATAAATACCTATGGAAAAAAGGGGTATATGCCTAGAAAAAAATAGGACTAATGTTGTATAATTTTTTAGGACTTTTCTCGTAGGGGGAATTTTTTATGACGAAAAAAACACTTTTCTTACTGGCGTTTGTTTGCTTGGCCGCCTGCACCAGCTTGCCCACTTCTTCCGAGTATTTGCTGCGCGGGGATGGCTATTTTAAAGACGGCAAACCCCAGCAGGCGTTGGAAGCATATAACCGGGCGTTGGAATTAAATCCCGATAATTTGGAAGGATATGCTTCGCGCGGATCCGTTTATTTTTTTACCGGGGATTATGATCGCGCCGAACAAGATTTTTTACATGTGTTAGAGAAAAATCCTTATCAAGTAGATGCCTATACCGCATATGCCAGTACGCTGGCGGCTAAAGGCGATTTTAATAATGCGTTGACGGTTTTGAATCTTGCCCTGCGGCTGAAACCCAGCAAACCCGAAATTTTCTTTTCCCGCGCGGGCGTTTATTTTATGTTGGGGCGCTATCCGGAAGCGGTTACGGATTATACTTCCGTCATTAATTTAAGACCCGCGGCGGAAGTATATAACGCCCGGGGAGCCGTGTATGAACGAATGGGGAAAAAAGAACTTGCCCAGCAGGATTTTGAAACGGCAAAATCCGGCCGAATGCCCGAAAAATTAAATGTCTATTCGATGATTGATTGAAAATTTTTTCGTCGGAAAATGGAAAAATTTGCGTATATTCGCGTTCTTTTGTTATAATAAATATACGCGATTTGCGTCACCGTAGCTCAGCTGGTTAGAGCGAGCGTTTCATAAGCGCTAGGTCGGTGGTTCGATCCCACCCGGTGACATT
>CALVFE010000023.1 GCA_944326765.1 uncultured Elusimicrobiales bacterium
ACACTGCACATTTATACGCCATAGTTTCCTTCCTTATAACTGAATTAAATTCGGTTCTTATATTCTAGTAAATAAAAGTCCGTTCTGTCCAGCCCTACGCTTTTTTGGGCGGGAAAAATTTACTGGCCAAAATAGACAACGCCAAAATCCCTACGATTACGCCTAAAGACGCCACCACCGGAATTTTAAAATGGTGCGAAATTAACATCTTTACGCCCACAAAGAACAAGATCACCGATATCCCGTATTTAAGATACGGGAATTTGCCCGCCATGCCCGACAGCAGAAAATACAGTGAGCGTAAGCCGATGATCGCAAAAATGTTGGACGAATAAACCAAAAACGTATCCTGCGTAATGGAAAGCACCGCGGGAATGGAGTCCACCGCAAAAATCAAGTCCGACATTTCAATCACCAACACCGCCGCAAACAGCGGGGTGGCGTAGCGCTTGGCGTTTTCCACCACGAAAAAGTTTTCGCCGTGGTAATCGGTTTTAAGCGGCATAAATTTTTTGAGTCCTTTCAAAACCACCGATTGGCTGGGGTCGAAATTGTCGTCTTCTTTCTGCAAAAGCATTTTGGCGGCGGTAAAAACCAGCAACGCGCCAAAGACGTAAATCGTCCACGAGAACATGGAAATAAGCTTTACGCCCAAGAAAATGAAGATAAAACGCATCACTACCGCACCCAAGATACCCCATAAAAGCGCTTTGGGTTGCAAATTGTGCGGAATGGCAAAATAGCCAAAAATCATAATAAAAACGAACATGTTGTCCACAGACAGCGAGTATTCCAAAATATAGCCCGTATAGAATTCCAGCGCGTGGCGCGGCCCTTCCACCAGCCAAATCGCTCCGCCAAACAGCAGCGCCAGCGATACCCAGGCGCATACCATTACCGCGGCTTCTTTCATGCTTACTTTTCCGTGATGTTTGTTCAGTACAGCCAAGTCGATAAACAAGGCCGCCAGCACAATTACCCAAAAGGCAATCCACATGATTACCGATACAGTAGTTGTTACAGGTTCCATTTCTTCTCCTTCAATAGGGGATAATTCGTTTTGGCCATTTTGTTATCAGCCATAAAAAATCCGCCTCTGGGCGGAAGATCCAGCCGAGGATGGGAATCGAACCCACAACCTACGGTTTACAAAACCGTTGCTCTGCCAGTTGAGCTACCTCGGCGTTAAAAGCACATATATTTTAGCATTTTTTGCGTTTAGTTCCAAAATCCCTTTATGCTACAATAAAAAAAGGGGGCGTTATGAGAAAATCCTTTTTGATTGCCATTTGTCTGTTTTTCGCTGGGAGCGTTATATCCCAGCCTTTATGTGAAACGGCTTCTCAAAAGCCTGTTGAGTTATTGGAACAGGAATTGAAAAGAAATTTTAAGGTTTTAAAAAAACAAAAGCCGCCTATCTATTATCTTTCCTATAACTATAAAGAAGAAATGTCCCAGCATTTGGAGGTTGCGGAAGGGGGCGTTTCCTGGGAGAAAGAGCAACAAACCCGTATGTTGCAGGTAACGGCTCGCGCCGGCAGTCCCCAAATGGATAATACCCGCACCCTGAAGCTGGATTCGGATAATTTTTATGTCCCGCTCTACAACATGCCGGATATGACCGACGGCGGCAATTCGTTTAAAACAGCCGTATGGCGGGCCACCCAAGCCGCGGCCGAACGTGCCCAGAAGGATTTCAGCCGGGTGCAGATTGACAGCATTACTTCCTCTAAACGGGCGGATAATTCAGCCGATTTCGTTTTTCCCGAAAAATCTATTTATTGCCGGGAAGAGGAACCGCTTTCTTTTGATATGCAACAGATAAAAGAGCGATTGATAGAAGCTTCTAAACAAGTGCAGGGAAAACCTTTTATTCTGGACAGCTCTTTCTCGTTTGCGCTGAAACAAGGTTACCGCTATTTTGTGGATTCCGTCGGCTCCCGTATTAAAACCCCGTTTGCTTATGTGCGAATGGGATATCAGCTGTATGGGAAAACTGCCGACGGGTTGGACCTTTCCCGCGGGGAATTTTACGACGTGCTCAAAACAAGCGAACTCCCTACGCAAGAGGCGTTTTTGGCCGATGTACAAAAATCCATCCGCCAATTGCAGCAGCTTTCTCAGGCGCCGGAAGCCGAACCGATGACCGCTCCCGCCATTTTAAAGAACCGCGCGATGGCCGTATTTGTACACGAAGTTCTGGGGCATCGGGTAGAGGGACATCGGCAAAAAGACGATTCTTTTGGTAAAACTTTTACGGATAAAGTAGGCCATCAGGTGGTAGCCCCCATCTTGAGCATTATAGACGATCCTACGCTGGCTTATTTTGGCGGAGTGCCGCTGCGCGGGTTTTATGAATATGACGAAGAAGGCGTTAAGTCCCGTCCGGTTACAATCGTGCAAGACGGTATCTTAAGAAATTTCTTAATGAGCAGCAGCCCTATTAAAGGATTTGCTTCTTCCAACGGACACGGCCGTTCTCAAGACGGCAGGCGCCCTGTCGCCCGTATGGGCAACACACGGGTAATTGCGTCCCAAACCGTTCCGTATGAGCAATTGGAAGCCATGTTGTTGGAAGAAATCAAACGGCAGGGAAAACCTTATGGGTTTATCATTGAAGATTTATCCGGTGGATTTACCCAAACCAGCACCTATGGGCCGCAAGCCTTTAAGCTGGAGCCGACGTTCGTATATCGTATCTATCCCGATGGAAGAAAAGAAGCCGTGCGCGGGGCGGATATGGTGGGGACTCCCTTGGTGAGTTTTAACAAAGTGCTGGCCGCCGCCGACGATTATGCGGTATTTAACGGAACTTGCGGAGCGGAATCGGGGTGGGTGCCTGTGTCGGCCATTGCTCCCAGTGTGTTGCTGGAAGCGTTGGAAATCGAAAAAACCGGCAAGAGCAGTTTTAAACCGCCCGTGCTGCCGCCGCCTTCCGCCACCAAGCAAGGAGGTAACCGATGAAAAGAAAACTGTTTTGGCTCTTTGCCGTCGGATTGTGTGTCTTGCCGGCGGCCGCTGATGAATTGCCGAATAATATATATTTCCAGGCCATGCAGGACGAAATGACGCGCTCTCTTTCCAAACTGCGCGTAAAAGGAAGCCCTAAACCCTATTATTTGGCCTACCAGCTGAATTATGACCATGTCTATTGCGCGGGCGCTTCGCTGGGGGAACTGAACGAAGGAAAAGATTCTGTTTCTCATGTTTTATCGGCTTCAGTGGCAGTAGCTGCCGGAAACGGGCAAAACGACAGTATGGGATTTATGAATGACCGATTTTCCTATATGCCTGAAAGAGGATATGATGTGCCGAACAGTTATTGGGGAATCCGGCATGTGTTGTGGTCGCTTACTGATGACGGATATGTAAAAGCCGCCGATTCCTACGAAAAAAAACAAACATACAAACGGCAAAAAAATATGATTGAACAATATCCTGATTTTTCTAAGGCGCCCCAGGCTTCTTTTGTAGAGCCGATCGCCGGATTTCCCAAACCGCCGGCGGAACAAATGCAACAATGGGTCAAAACGCTTTCCGCCCAAGGAAAAGAGGTGCCCTATTTGGAAAATTTTTCCGTTCGGATTTGTTTCAGCCAGCGAGATAATTATTATTTAAATAGCGCCGGCGGCCATTATCAGTTTTCTTCTCCAAAATCTTGGCTGAGTGTCGCAGCCAACCTGCGCAACCGGGAAGGATATAAAGAAATCATCTCGCGGAATATCCCCCTTCCGGAAGATCATTCGCTTATTCCGGCCGAGTTGCAAAAACAAACCGATCAGGTTTTACAATCTGCCCGGCAGCTTTTTGAAGCCCAAAAACCGGAACCTTATCTGGGACCCGTGTTGCTGACTCCCCGTGCCGCCGCCGATTTTTTAAATGAACTATTGGTTCAAAATGTGCGTAATGTAACCCCGCTGCTTTCTTTTTTATTTGAAAATGATCCTTCCGCTGGCAGTTTTCGCAATAAAGCCGGTATGCGCATTATGAGTAATGTGGCCGATATATACGATAAACCCCTGCTGCGCCGATACAAGGGGCTGCCTCTGGGCGGATTTATGCCGGTTGACGATGAAGGAGTAAAAGCCCAAAATCTGACGGTCGTTTCCGCCGGGCGGCTGCAGCAGCTGCCCCTCTCGCGCCGCAGCGGCGGAACCGGGCAAAACAGCAACGGCCACGCGCGTATGTCTTTTTCTACGTTGCCGAGGGAAGCCTTGTCCAATATAGTGGTTCAGCCTAAAAATCCGCTTTCTTCCGAAGAAATGGAACAAAAATTGTTGGATCGGTGCCGGGAATTGGAATTGGAGTATTGTTATATCCTGCAGGAATTTCCCCAAGAAAAACGACCTACTGTCAACTTGGCGGAGCGCATCTATACCAAAGACGGGCATCGGGAACCCGTATTTGGTATTAAAATCGGAGAAAAAACCACGCGCTCCCTGCGGGATATTCTCGCGGCTGGACAGGAAGATACGGTTACTTCTTTCCAGGACCCGGAGTCCCGGGAATATGCTTTGATTGCGCCTTCTCTGCTGGTAGATGAAATAGAGATTGTGCCCGATGACAAAAAACCCGATCGCAAACCGTTTACTCCCAAGCCATAAAATCCCAAAAACCTCCCTTGCGATAAAATCCCCAGTGTTCCCTGGGGATTTTTTTGTTTGTTGGGGGAAAGAGGTTTAATTATTTGGTTCGGCGCCAGCGATTCCTTTTCGCTAGAAAATGGATTGGTTCCCGCGTTCAATGCAGCCGAAACAAAAAAACGCCCCTCTGTTCCGAATGGAGCGCGACGAATCGGATTAAAAATGAAGTTGTTTAATGAGCTTTTGGGCGACCCGGCCGGCAAAAGTATCAGGTTCTGTTTTTATAACGCGCTCTATCAAACGGCGGCTTTCTTTTTTGTTTCCTAAATAATACGAATTCATGGCCAATGTTAATAAAGCTAATTGATTGTCGGGTTCGAGTTTAAGAATTTGCTGCACCGTTTTGGAGGAATCCTGATAGCGCCCCGCTTCATAAAGCCATAGCGCTTTATTGGCAAGTAAATCTTTCCGGCCGGGAGCCAGCGCCAAAGCAGTATTGATGTCTAAAAGAGCCGCTTCGGGGCGTCCCAGCCCGCGGGACGCTTTAGCGCTTAAAAGCCAAAAATCAGGAGAAGAATCGTCTTCCGCCAGCGCCATGGTAATATGGATAAAAGCGTCTTTATAATTGCGCTGGCGCAGGAAAGTGTCTGCATAACGAGCGCGGTATTGCGGCGCGGCGGTAGGATCTAATTCAAAAAATTTGTCGTAGAAAGAACGGGCTTTGGAGTAAAAACCCATTTTGCTGTAATTGGTTCCTTGTCCGGCTAGGGCTTCCAAGTTATTGGGATCTTGAACAAGCACTCGTTCATACAGTTCAATCGACTGGTCAATTAAGTCAGTCCGCTGGTACAAGCTCGCCGCCGCCAATAAAAGCGGTATGTTTTGGGGGTGGAATTCCAAGGCTTCCAAATATACTTCCAACGCTTTGCTTAACTGCCCCAGCTGTTCATAACTCATACCCAGCAAACGGTACGCGCGCGCTTCCCGCCGTTTAACGTTTTGTGTTTTATAAATATAGTCCGACAGGTGTTCAATGGCTTGCGTATAATTGCCTTCCGAAAAAAGATCCCGTGCCTGTACATATTCTTTTCGGTCTCCTACGGGCGCTAATCCCAAAAAACCCGTCTGGGGGGTTGCGCAGCCGCCCAAAAGGAAACCTAACAGCAAAAAAGTGATTTTACGGTTTAAAGACATAGGGCAATGTAAAGAGCAGGATATCTTCCTGCAATTCTCCTAAATGACGGTTGGCTTCTTTGATGCCAACTTCTCCGGCTTTATGCAATTTGTTCAGTTCCAGCGTGCCGGTATCAAGCACCCGGTTGGTAAGTACAAAATTGGCTTTTTCGGAAGATTCTTCAATCATGGCTGCCCCGCGTACATCGCCCACCCGCAGCAAGTAAGCGGCTATCGACTGCGGCGTAGTGGAGGCAAAATCCGGCGGGGTAACGGACGCAATAATATAATCGGCACCCATCAGTTTGACCGATTCTACCGGCAGATAATCCACAACGGCTCCGTCCACCAGCGCACGGTGGCGGTACTGCACCGGTTCAAATACGCCCGGGATATTCATGCTGGAACGCACCGCAATTGCCAGCGGCCCGGAATTGAACACTACACGTTCGCCCGTTTTAACGTCCATAGCTGAACATGTAAACGGTATTTTTAAATCTTCAAAACGCATATCCCCTATTTGTTCATGGAAAAAATGAACCAAATTGGCGGAGGAAGGCAATTTTTTGGCAAACAGAAAACGAAGCAGTCCCATGACATTAAAATCGGGGGTAATTTGAGATAGCGTCATGTGATCGCTGATTTCCCACAACCGCTGCGTGGGCAGCCCTGCTGCATACAGCGAACCGACTACCGATCCCATGGAAGTGCCTGCCAGCATATCTATCGGCACGCCGGCGTTGTCCAACACTTCCAATACCCCTACATGGGCAAAGCCCCGCACCCCGCCGGCGGATAAGGCCAGCCCGATTTTAGGACGCTGCGCCTGAGGAATAGCGGTAAAACGTCCCCACATAAAATCACGCAAAATTTCGTCGTCCGTTTGCACGGGTATGGCCCCGGACGGTATCGAAAAAAACAGTATAAAAAACGCTGCCAGAGCCGCAGCCCGGCGTGAAAAGACATTCATTTATAAGTCCTGGCCGATGGCCCATTCCAATTCCGCTTTGGCTACATGATTGTTGCGTATGGCTTGAAAGTAACCTTGAGCTGCTTTGAGGTAATCCTGCAAAGCTTCCAGCGGAGCGGTTCCTGTTTTGGGTTTGTCTTTGGCGGCTTGTTCCATTAATTCGTTAAGCGCTTCGTAAGCCGCTTGGCGGTCTAACACTTCGGTCTGCCAGAAAAGCATATTTTCAAAACTTTTCGCCACTTGCACTCGTATGCTGTCTTCGATAGCTGACCGGCGCAAGGCGCTTTTTTGCTGGCTGGCTTTTTTCTCGGCTATTTGTTCCGAAAAATTATACGGAATCGGCAGCCGCATCGCCAGTGAAATTTGTTTGTTGACATCGTCTAAATCATCTACCCCTAACTGCTCATAGGAAGCATTTAAAATGATGTCCGGATAGCGTTTGGAGAGAGCCAGGTCGATGGCGATGTTGTCGGCTTCCAACGCGTAAATGGCCGATTTAAGCTCCGGGCGAAATTCCATCGCCCATAGACTCATGTGCGGCAAATCCCAATCGGTTTTGACGGGTTCGAAATCCCCTTTAATGGTGATGCGGGCATTTAATTCTTTATTGAGATTAATTAACATGGACAGCTGGGCTTTTTTAAGTTCGCTGTCCGCTTGGTTGCGGGCGCTTTTTAAATCGGCCAGCAAAGCGCGAATGCGGATTTTCGTCCACAAATCGCCTGACGGCTGGGCATACCATTTTTCAGCCAGAGATAGAACTTCTTGGGTAAGTTTGGCGTTATACTGGGCGTATAGAAGTTCCGTAAAGGCTTTTTTGATATTTAAAACCACTTGGTTTTTTACAATTTCATACCGGCTTTGTACTTGCTTGAGATTGGCGCGCGCCATTTTCAGCGTACCATTAATCCGCCCGCCGGAATAGAGGTATTGGGTGGCGGTTACTCCCACACCGTAGAATTGGTCTTTGTCGCCGTAGAGGCCGTTGCCCGGCAAAAATCGGTTGGCTATGGAGTCCGGCAACACCATGGGATAATCCAAGTCGTACCAAGTAGCCGTACCTTGGAGGGAAAATTGCGGCAGATACCGAAATTTCGCCTCGCTGACTTTTTGCTCCGCAATGATGATATCTTGTTTGGCGGTTAGAAACTCAGAATTGTTTTCCAGCCCCAGCCGAATGGCATTTTCTAAGGTAAGATTATCATTGATTAAACTGGAAAATTTCAGCCCATATTCTTTTTGTGCAAAAGCCGTTGATACACCCAAAAGTATCGCCGCTAAAAATACCCCTGTTTTTTTCATGCGCTCCTCGTTATGCTTTTTTATTTTTATTGATTTCTGCTTCTACGCGGTCCATCATCTTATTAAATTCGTCTTGCAGCTCCACAAATTGATCGCCTTTTCGCAGGTGCACCCGCTGGGAGAAATCCCCTTTGGCAATCGCTTTGCAGGTTTGTTCAAACCGATAGACCGGACCGGCCATTTTATGCGAAAGAATGGCAGAAATCAGCACTACAAACAGTAAATAAATCGCTATTTTATAGAAAAACGAAGTGGCTACTGGCACAAACTCGTCATAAATGGGCTGTACTAATACAGGATAAGCGTCAAACAGTTCATTTAATGTGGCCGTCAGCTCAAAGGTCATAATAGCCAATCCACACAGCACGCTCATAATCATGAGCATCATATAACGAATTTGGAGATTTTTTTTGATAAAAATCGTCCTTCTTTTAAATTGCGGGGGCTGTGGGGTTTCCATTTGATTCATAAGTTCCTCTTAAAAATTGGTAACATAGCGGATTTGCAAAATCCGCTCGCTTTCATCGCCGCGGCCAATACGCCGTACGGCTGCGTCTAAGGCTAAAGAAGGATGCAGATAAAAACGCGCCCCGATATTTAAGCGGGAGTCGCGTACGTTGCGTATATTATCCCATTCGGCCAATAGGCTTACTTTATCCGCCCAAGTATAATACATGCCGGTAAACCAATACAATTTTTCCCAATCGGAAAGATTGAGGCCGGCCGTGGCGTTGAGCCCGGGAAAAATAATTTCGCGTGACAAGGTAATATATCCGCCTTTGCGGTCGTCTAAATAATCTTTGGAGTCGGTATATATGCGGTGTTCATCGTAACCGTATCCGTAGCGGCGGCCGTCATAGCCGATGGCAATCGCCGGCAGATACAGATTGCCGTCAAAGATTTTCCATTTTGCCTGAAAGTCCGGATCCAACACGCGTACATCATCGGAAGATCCCAATAATTCATGTGCGGCTACGCTTACCCCGATATTGATGCGCGGAAATACGCCAAAATCAACGCTTTCCATAATCGTTCCATGGTCGTACGCGCGAGTTAAAAAAGAAGCTTGATAGCGGTCAAAGGTTTCGGCTGTAGGCACGTCAATAATCATGGTCTCCAAACTGATGGGATCTCCAGGGGCGGCCTGCAGCGCAAAGGAATATAAAAGACAACACAAAAAAGCAGCCATTTTTCTTATTTTCATAGACTTCCTCTTTTTGAATTAAAACGGTTACAGAAATGTACGAACATCTTTCACTTCCGGTTCTACAATGTAACGGACATTATGTAAATACACGCCTTCGCGTGCCGGCATAAAGTCATTCCGGTCGCGTGGAAATTCCATATCGACGATGCCTTTGTTTAATCGTTCGCTACTGCTGACCACGCCTTTGTGCCAACGATCGGTTTTTTCTTTATCGTACGGATCTTTCGGGTTCCAAAAATTGCGCAACAGTACCGTTCCTTTCGGGAGCGGTTCCGCCCCGACGGCTGCCGTTTTAAGCAATACATCGGTTGTCCAAATTGTTTCTCCTTCGCAGGGACCGTTGAAGAAAGTTACTTTGTAGCGCGGATCATCGTCTGACGGGCGTTTGTTTAAGGTGGCCAAGGAATAAAGCGCATAAGGCTGCCCCGCGTGCTGACAAGCGGCAAATATATGGGTGCGCATCAAGCGTTCATAATCCTGATTAGGATCGGTACGATTGTAGGGGGATTCTTTTTCTTGATGGCATCCTGCCAACAAAATAAATGAAGAAACAAACAAAAGGCCGAGCACTTTTTTCATAAGCCGGACTCCTTACTTTGGGATAGTTCCGTACGTGCGGGCGCGCGTAGAACCGATATAGAAATTATACTCGTTTTTGCTTAAAAAAGGAAAGGATAAAATGACAGCGGTGCATTTTGACGCCCGGTAAGGCGCTAAAATGCACCAAAATTTTTACAGTTATTTATAAAAAACCGCCTCTGCCGAAGCAGAGGCGGAGTCGGAAAGGCGATTACTGACCGCGTTCGGTTTTGCCCAAAGCATTACTTTTATCAAAAGCGGACATTTGCTGCTGGGCTTGTTTATATATTTGCTGGGCATTGGAGCGGGTGTTTTCAGTGACTACCTCGCGCGCCGCATTACGTTTGATTTCTTGGCCGATTCGCTGGAAGAACAGGATTTGATCGGCCAAATCATTTGTCAGTACGATTGAACGTTCTTTAAAGGAGGGATACATATCCTCGTTGATTAAAGCGTCATTGCGGCCATAAAAGAAAGTGGTGGCTCCCAGATCCGTGGATATCTGTTTCGCAATAGGCGCTGAGAGTGCATAAATAGCAGTGCCTGCTTGCTGATCCCGGTTGCGAACGGCTGCCTGGTTGGCGGCTTGAATGGTTTTCAGATCCTCTAAGGTGTATAAGATGTATGCGGGAGCAAAATCCTCCGTTTGCTTTTGAATTTCCTGCGGATCGGCGTCTGGTTCCGCCTGTTTGAGCTTATATTCGACAAACTGTTGTTGAATGCTGCTATATTTCCCCAACGGATCTCCACGCAGTTTTGCACCAGAGGCTTCGATAGAGTCTGACAGATCCGTACCAGTCTGTATAGAATTGGCTACCCAGTAACAGGGAGAATCGGTGCATTTTTTGTTAGCAAACATAAATTCATAAATTTCCATAGTTTTCGTATATCCTTCTACCGATCCTTCCGGCGGCAGCGGCGGCGGTATTTCTGTGGCGCGGCCAATGACGGGCATGATAGCGGCTGGAGGCATATTTTTCTGTGTTTTTCGGAAAAACAAATTTTTGTTTTCTTGTTTGGCGCTGTCTATTTCCTGTTGAGTTGCTGACGCGGGAACCGGTTTGCCGCAGGCCGTCGTCTTAACCGCGCGGAGCGTTTTATTGCTGCAGGCTCCTTCCAGCAGATTTTTTAACTCGTCTTTGGGTTCTTGACCCGCCGCAATGCGGTTTAAACGTTCTTGCACGCGTTGGGTAAAGTACTGCCGGGCTTCTTCCCTCCGTTGTTGCCGATAGGTTTCTTTTTGTTGTTTTTCTGTATTGTTTTGGGGATTCGGGTATTTCGAATCAGCTAAAAAGTTAGAAACTTCATCCAATGTGGTTTCGGGATCCAAATAAGATAAAAGGGTCGCTTCCGGGGAAGCGAAGTCGTCTGTTCCGTAAGCGCCGCTGCCGTTTATCCCCGCCATATCCGGATAATTGCCCGGAGTAAACGAACTGCCCGTTGTGTTGCGGGATTTGCCGATTCCCTGGGAAGATGCCAGCTGCATAGCTTCTTGTTCTTGCCAGATATTTTGATTAGGCAGCATACGTTCTGCACTGTCAAAACCAAAGAAACGTTTGATGGGATTAAGCAGGCGCGCCCATTTGGAATCCGGCACGGCTTTTTCCTTTTTAATCGCCGCGGTTGGGGTAAACCGAGCCGCCCGCTCTTGGCGGATATAGGAATCATAGGCATTGTCTTTAGAGTTTATTTCATGCATACCTAAAGTGCCGGCGTCGGGCGCTTTCTGCCGGATAAGGACCCATTCCCCGTCTTCATCTCGAAAAGACGCATTGCCAAAACCGGCGGGCATTTGCGCGTGCCCGGCGGAGGGAGATTCTTCGGTGGAAATATAATTGCCGGCTGCGCGGGCATCGGCATATACGCCCTCGTTTTGCGGCGTGCCAAATTTTTCTTGGGTTTCTTGTTCGGTAAGCGTTTTCTGGGGTTCTTCGGCTGCGCGTCGTTTGTTAAAAAAGCGTGCAATTCGGTTAACCAGTTCGGTTAAAGGGTTAGCGGTAAAAATTTGAGGAGTCGGTTTTTTGTTTGCCGATGCAGCCGATTGCGGGGCGGTGGTTTCCAAAAAAGGCAAGGCCAAGAAAGCGACAATGGCCATACAGCACAGAATTAAAATAATTTTGCCAGCGGTTTTTTTCATAGCAGCTTCCTCTTAAATAATAAAAACACTCCGGCTCCGGCCGCGATAATTCGCGCCTTCAGCCAGCTTATAGACATAGTCTAGCCGTTTAACCAAAAAAATTCAAGTATATTTGCGTCTTTCGCAACGGGATTACAACTGTTTGCATAAGCGTTTTAAAATTTCCCAGGATTTTTGTATATGTGCCCAAAACGGATTTTCTGATGTCTCCTCGACTGCGGCCGAGGCCGGTTGTTCGGTATTAGTAAGGGTATAGCCCGCCTTGGCGGCCAACTGCGACACATAATTGGAAGGAACGGCAAAATTTAGATTTTGGTTCCCTTCTCCTTTATAACTGGCGAAGGCTACTGAAATTACTTTTCCGTCTGCGTTAAATACAGGACTGCCGCTGGAACTGGGCGAGATAGGGGCGCTGATTTGATGCCAAATGACACCGTCGGCTTTTTTGCGCACTTGGCTGATTAAACCGGAAGAAATGGTGTTTTGCAGGCGGCGGGGGTTGCCAATGACGGTAATGGTTTCACCGGGTAATACATAATCCGAATCTCCCAGGGTTACATGGGGCAAATTGCGAGCCTGTATTTTAAGCAAGGCTAAATCCACATTTCCGGCCGTGGCTACATTGATCGCTTCTCCGGATACGGCGCCATTGTTGAAAGTGATATTGATGTATAAGGAATCTTGCGTTACGTGCCGGCTGGTGGCAATTAATCCGTCCGGCGTGAGCACAAAACCGGTTCCCGTAAAAGTGGAGCCGTCTTTTTTGACCACGTTTATCGCAACGACTGCCGGGGCATTTTTCTCTGCGATTAGTACATGGTTGTTCTGTGCCGCCTCTGTTAGAGAGAAACTTCCCAGCAAATAAATCAGCAGAAACGAACCGAGTTTTCTCATATCTCAGATTATAGCAATAAATTTTTTTTAAGGGGAGCCGTTGAAATACGAATGGATAAATAGTACACTTATGAGGTAGTCTTTTAAGGAGTTGGTATTATGGGAGAACCTTTTTACGTTAGTCGCAAAAAATATGAAGCTTTGGTAAATGAGCTGAAAGATTTGAAAGATTTAAAGGCACAGCTTTCCAATGAAATTGGAGAAGCTGCCGCGCAAGGTGATTTAAAAGAAAATGCGGAATATCACGCCGCCAAAGAAAAACAGAACGAAACATTGATCCGAATCCAGGAACTTGAAATCCGCTTGAGAAATGCTCAAATTACAGATGATCTGGCAGTGGATAAAAGCGAAGCCCGTATCGGAGCGACCGTTACCATACAGGATATAGATGCCGGTATCGAGTTTACTTATACTTTGGTAGGATCGATGGAATCTAATCCGGAGAAGGGATTGTTGTCGGTTAAATCCCCTTTGGCCAATGGAGTATTGGGAAAAAAAGAAGGAGAAACCTTTGAAGCGGTGCTTCCCCGCGGGCCTAAAAAATATAAGTTAGTTAAGTTGGAATATAAATAAAAATATGTTGCTTATAAAATCGGGCTGCTGATAAGCAGCCCGATTTTTCATAGAACTTTTAACAGTTTAATTCCCTTCTTAAATCCGCAAGTTCACAGGCAAAAGATTTGTCCATCGTTTCCCAATAGGAAACAGTTTCATACAGCTCTAATTCTTCCGGCAGTATCGAACGGTCTTCCGATAGGGTGGTAATGACCCGCGGAAAATGGTGGTATTTTTTTATAAAGGCGTTCAGTTTTTGCATCGTTTCAGCTGCCGTCCATCGAACGCGCGGGTACTGTTTTAGTAATTGATTCATCTGCTGCATGTACGGTATGACCTGTTTGAAATAATTGGCCTGATTGTGTACAGTTAACAATAATAGTTTGTTATA
This sequence comes from uncultured Elusimicrobiales bacterium, assembly GCA_944326765.1. GTDB lineage: Bacteria > Elusimicrobiota > Elusimicrobia > Elusimicrobiales > Elusimicrobiaceae > Avelusimicrobium. Next base: position 13,792 of record CALVFE010000023.1, read on the forward strand.
TAATCGACGTTCTGAGAGGGGCGCATTCCAGCGGGGCGAACGATTGTAACGTTTGATGAATTCTTCCAATTCTTTCAAAGTAGAACGGTAGATCTCCACGGTTTGTGTAATCTCTTCCTGCGAACGGGCGGCGGCCAGTCCGGCGGTGTGCTGTTTGTGCGCTTCCCGCAGCACCGTTAAGAAGCCGCTTTCATGCTGGGGTAAAATTTGTTTCAATCCCACAAAACTGCGCAAAGTGGATTTCACATCTTCGCTTACAAAAGGAGATTTCATAATTTCCCGCATTTTTAAGTTCATTTTATGGGGATGGGTTTTGATATAATCCAGGGCGGTTTGCGCGAAAATTTCCCGCACGTCTTGTTGGGAAATAAAACGGAATTCATAGGAAGTCATGAATTTTACGGATAAACTGTAATAATTGGCCAGGTCGCGCATGAACTGCATATAATTGCGGTTAGTCATAGAATCTAACAGATATTTGCGCAAACTATTGTTTATAATAAAAGAATTCATTTTATCGAGAATGGCATTTTCTTGCGTTTCTCCCAGATGCAGGGTTTGGTAATTTTGTAATAAAGCGGCCAACTGCCGGGCTTTGCTTCGTTCTTGTTCGAGAGCAAAGGTAAAATTGAGAATTTTTTTATTGAGAGAAAAATTCATCACCGTTCCGATTTCTTTCTGATATTTATAATCGGCTGCGGATAAAGAAGTCGCTTTGGCGTCCTTTAGCGGAGAGGGGGGCGTCAGCGGTACGGAAGCGCTGGCGGCTGAAAGTAAAGCGGTTTGTTGGAGCGTCGTGCCAGGCTGGATAGCCTTTTCTGCTATTTGCGAAGAAATTTCTTTTTTCGTTATAGCGGAAGCAATTTGTTTGACGGATTTCCCTTTTTGGGCAAAAGAAGAAATCGAAACAAATGTACAGAGGATTAGAGCAATTGTATTTTTAACATTTTTATGCATATATATACTATAGAAAGTAATTACAACGGCGGCTAGGGTCATTGTGCCTAAGAGGGAATGGGTCTTTGGACCTAAAGAAAAAGGCAAGTCCGTTTAATATGGCTCAGTATTGAAAATGGATCTGCTAAAAATCCGGAAGATTATTGCTCCCACTTTCCCCAGCCTCTCTGCGGGGGGATGATTGCTGGAGTCGTGCTTATCGTGTGCCGCAAGAGGCTGTTCTTACTGGCGGTGCGTAAATGGATTTGAGGTAGAGGGAACGTTAAGCGGCAAGGGGGGGTTCCCACAGTTGGTAGATTATAAAAATGCCCCGTGTAAACGGGGCATTTTACCTATTGTCGATTATAGAGCTTAATACTTTTTCAATACGGCTTCTTTGGCGGCGCTGGAATAGACGTTGTAATCCATTTGCTGGAAAATAGAATCCTTCTGTTCCAGATCGTACACAAAGCCTTCGTCGATGCGGTTGCCTTGGATTTGCTCGTATAATTCGTTAAACCGTTTGACGTGGTCTTTGGTGCGTTTGGTGGAATATTCCTTGGCGGTTCCCGTTGTCATTAAAAACGCCCAATCGGAAGACTGCATCAGCACCAATTCCCGTGCCAGTTGGTTTAACGCGCGGCGCAAAAGACCGTCCGCATTCGGGAATTTATTGGCCAATTCCATCATGCGTTCGGCGGCTTTAATCAAATGGCGGTAAATCCAGTCGTTGCCGCTGTTGAGCCAAACGTCGTGGTAGCCTTTGTCTCCCCAGGAAGACATGGAAGGCTGTACCATTTGGTTTTCCGGGTACATTTCCAAATATTCGCTGGGGGTAACGAGTTTAATGTCTTTCTGGTCGTAATAGATCTTCTTGAACAGGTATTCCAAGAAATCGATTCCTTCATACCACCAGTGTCCGTATAGTTCGGCATCGTACATGGAAACGACCAGCGGTTTGCGGTCCAACAGGGTGCTTAAATACTCGATTTGTTTCTGGCGGTTGAACATAAAGTTGCCGGCGTGCATGGCGGCCACTTCGCGCGCTTCATAAGGATTGTAAGCTTGTTTTTGGTTCAAGGGCACTTTCCCGGTAATTTTGTGGTATTTCATCCCGATATTGCGGCGCACGCCGTCGGAATGCAGATAAGGTTTGATATAATCGTAATTGAGATCATATCCCAGATCGCGGTAAAATTCGCGGTAGCGCGGATCGCCCGGATAACCGGATTCGGCACTCCACACCTGTTGGGCGGATTCCATATCCCGCGCAAAAGCCGCTACGCCGGTTTGCGGACAATATACGGGGGCATAAATCCCGTATTTCGGCCGCGGCGTACCATGCAGAATGCCGTGGGATTCGGTAAAGAAGAAACGAATCCCTTCGTCGCGTAAAAATTTATCGTCGCCGGGATTGTAGGCGCATTCGGCCAGCCAGATGCCTCGGGGGCTGCGGCCAAAGCGGCTTCTGTAATCGTTGGCGGCGATTTTAATTTGCGCGTTGACGCTTTCTTTGTGCACCATTAACGGCAAGTAACCGTGCGTTGCGCAGCAGGTAATGATTTCCAACTTGCCCATATCCTGGAATTTTTTAAATCCTTCCAAGACGTGTCCGTGATAGCGGTTTTCAAACAGATCCTGATAACGGCGGAATTTGTTGAAATACATACGGGCTACGCCTTCAAATTCCGTTCCCTGTGTGCGGTTGAGTTCTTTTTCCGAGAGTTCCACCCGCTGATTCAGATAATGGCGGAACCGGTCGATGAGCAGCGGATCTGCCATCATATTGCACAGGGGCGGCGTGAGCGACATGGTTAAGCGGAAATCGGTACCTTCTTCGGTTAGGTTTTCAAATACATTGAGCAGCGGAATATACGTTTCCACCATCGCTTCGTAAAACCAGTCCTCTTCCAGAAAGTCCGGATATTCCGGGTGTTTGATAAACGGCAGATGCGCGTGCAGTACCAGCGCTAAATATCCTTTTTCTTCACCCATATTATTTTCCTTGCTCGCGCAGCGCTTTGATATTTACTTGGCGCGTTTTGTCGCCTTTGGCGTTGCGCGCTTTGATGGGCAAATCCACTACGCTGCCCGCCGGCAGGTGCTGGCGGATGGAGAATTTGCCTTCTTTGAGTTCAATTTCTTTCCCGTTGATAGATACAATCGCGTTTTTGGAAGCGGAGCCGTAAATGATGATTTCACAGTCGGCCTGCAGCCAGATATCTTCGTCTTCTTCGGGCTGCGTTTTTTCCAGCTGCAGCGTAAAGGAAGACCAAGAAGTCGGTGCGCCGGAGGAAGTCAGCTCCGTTAATTTCCAGCGCTGTCCCAGTACGTGCATCAGTTCGCTGGCGCCCATACCGATGTAATCGGCGCCGGCTAATTTTAAGAGTTTTTGGAAGTCGCCTTCCACCACCATCCATTTGTCGTCCACAATATCGGACACTTTGCCCGGCGGCAGCAGCGTGGCGTTGCTGCGGGAAACCAAGATGAATTTGCCGTCGGCGGTTAAATAACCCAGGTCAGCCAGGTAATTGCGCCCGGACTGCGGGGCATTGATGTACCAGCTGCGCGCTTCGAAAATAACGGGCATATCGTAGTATTTAACCGAGTTGTTTCCGTCAAAAAATTCTACGTCAGTGATATCATGCAGCCGAATAATGGTGCGCGCCTTTTTTAAAACGTCTTCGCTGTATTGGCTTTTGATATAATCCAATGTATTTTGGGTAATTTCCCAGAATAAAAACAGCCAAGCCGGATCTTTGGGAAGCAAATAGCTTTCCGTCTTGCCGTATCCGGACGGAATGTCCGCTTCGGCGTGAATGTCTTTAGCCAAGGGTTTCACCAAGGCGGACGAAGATAAATTTTGCGTCATAGTATGTAATACCTCACCCTTTTAATTTTCTTTAAGAGAATTTTCTCCCCCATTCTATTTTAGCATTTTATATAGCAAAAAGGGGATTTCGCGCGTTTTTTAAGAGAATCGTTTTTGGATTTTTTGCTACAATAGTCCGGGAGGTTTCTTATGGGCAACCGAAAAGGAATAGGGCTGTTGGGTTTATTGATAGCGGTAGTGATAATGGCGATTTTGTTGTCTGTCGTATTAAAACGCTATGCGGGGCAGACGCGGCGGCTGATGTCTTTGCCGGCTTCGGTTGCGCCAGCAGCAGCTTCCGGGGAGAACCCGGCTTCTCCCAAAGGCGCTGCAGCGTGCAAGGGAAGGTTGGTTGGAAATATTTGCGTGCCAACGGAAGCGCGCAGCGCAAGTTTAGACGCTTTTGAACGAATGAATCAGTAACCGTTTGCATAAAAAATCCCCCGGTTCTGCCGGGGGATTTGGGGTATATGGGTCGGACAAATTATTTAATAAAGCCTTTGTCTTTTAGTTCTTGCTCTACGGCGGCCATAGTGGGGGGAATCACGCAGACTTTCGGCAATACCTGCATAGCGGAATCAATGTCTTTGAGGCCGTTTCCGCCTACCACCAATACCACGGTTTCATCGCGTTCTATTTTCTTTTGCGCCACCAGCTTTTTAAGCGCCGCATAAGTGGCTGCTCCTGCCGGTTCGGCAAAGATATTGGCTTTGCGCGCCAGTTCCGGAATCGCTTGTAAAATTTCTTCGTCCGTTACCGTAAGCGCCAGGCCGTTGGATTCCTGGAGCGCCTGCAGCGCCAGCGCCGCATCGCGCGGATAATTGACCACAATACTGTCCGCCACAGTGTGGGCGGCGACGGATTTTACTTCTTTTTTGCTGTTGAAGGCTTGCGCGATCGCGGCGCTTCCTTCGGCTTGTACGGCAATCATCTGCGGCATTCGTTCAATAATGCCCAGTTTATTGAAATCGGTAAATCCTTTCCAAAGGCCGGCTAAAATCGTACCGTCTCCGGCGGCTACAATCACTTTATCCGGGGCTTCCCAGTCTAATTGTTCGCAGATTTCAAACGCGCACGTTTTTTTGCCTTCCCGCGTAAACGGGTTAAATCCCGCGGCGCGGGAATACCAACCGTATTTCTGCACGGATTGTTTGCACAGTTCAAACGCTTCATCGTACGATCCGTCCACCCCGATGACCTCCGCTCCGTACACCAACAGTTGCACCAGCTTGGGATCGGGTACGGATTTGGGGGCGAAGATGACGGTTTTCATCGGCATACTGGCGGTTAAGCAGGCTAAGGAGTCGCTGGCGTTTCCGGTGGAAGCGTCGGCGATGACTTCCTGCTCCAGCTCTAAGGCGCGGGCCACTGCCACGGCGCTGCCGCGGTCTTTGATAGATCCGGTGGGATTGCGGCCTTCGTCTTTGATAAATAAGTTAGAAATATGCAGTTCTTTGGCCAATTCTTTGCAGGGATAGAGCGGAGTCCAACCTACATGTACATGCGGCACTTTGTCGTGGTCGTTGATGGGCAGCAGATCCATATAACGCCACATATCAAACTCGCGGTTGTCCTTGAGTTTGCTGATACTAAACCGTTTAGAAATTAATTTGTAATCGTAATTTACTTCCAGGTTTCCGCCGCAGGCCGTACAGACGAAATTGGCTTCGCTGGTTTTATGTTCTTTGCCGCAGTTGATACACTGGAGGTTAAGAATTTTTTTCATACGTTATTTGGTTTCGGGTTCCACTTTTTTCTGAATCATTACCAAACTGGCGAAGATAAGCAGCAGGCCGCCCAATTCCGCGCCGGTGGGCATTCTGCCAAAGGCAATCATATCGCTGGCCATGGCTACTACGGGCGTAAAATATGTGACCGACGCCATACGCGTCGCGCCCCAGCGTTTAATCAAGGCCACCATTAATAAGAATGCCACGGCGGAAGAAAATACGCCCGCACTGATGATGGAAAGAACGACTTTGGTGGTAAAAGCCGCCGCCGCCGGAACCGGTTCTGCGCAGAGAGAAATAATGAGCAGTACCACCGCCGAAAACAAGTATTGGTGGAACGTGTTGGCTTCGTGGGTTACGGCGTTGCTGTCCACCATGATTTTTTTGGTCAGCACGTTGCCCAAACTGTACGACCACGCCATAATTAAGAATGCAAAACAACCGTACAAAGCCATCGGACTGGCGTCCAGTTTGGCGGCGGCAATCATCGGGTGCATGATGATGAGTAACCCAATCATTCCCACCGTTACGCCGGCGGCGCGCCGCCAAGTAAAACGGTCTTCGCCTTTTAAAAGAACCGCGCCCGCGATGAAAGACCATATCGGTACCGTTCCGTTAAAAATACCGCCGATTGTAGGCGCCACAAAACGCTGTCCCCACGAAATGGCGGCAAAAGGAAGCAGAATTAATAAAAATCCAATCGTCCACGGACGCCACAACTGTTTTACCGGGCATTTTAAATTTTTTCGTTGAACGGCATACAATACGATAAAGAAACACAACCCCGCCAATACCCGGAAAAAAGTGCCCCAGTATGGCGGAAGATTTTCCACGATGTTTTTGGTGGAAAGAAATGCCGTTCCCCAACAAAGCGCCAGACAAAGTGCTAATACATAACTCATAAAATTCTCCTTTTTCATATTATAGTAAATTCAAACTTTTTGCAGTCCGGCGTCGGTAAAATCGTATAATATAACATAGATTTTAGGAGCTGAAAGATTTATGAAGAAACATTTGTTTGCTGTTTTGTTTTTATTAGCGGCCGCTCTTTTATGGTGGCTTTCGTTGGCGCCGCGCCGTCATCAAATGGCGGTAGCCGAAGGCAAAAAGCCCCAGGTAGTGGCGTCCGGCTATGTGCCTTATACGCTGGCCAAGCAAATTGCCGGCGACTTGGCGCAAGTCAGTATGTTGCTGCCCGCCAATGCAGAGCCCCATTCGTTTGAACCGACTCCGGGCGCATTGATAGCGGTTAAAAACGCCGATCTCTTTGTGTATGTATCCGACCGGATTGAACCGTGGGCGAAAGACGTGTTGGCTTCGGCGGGAGAACAAACGGCTGTCGTGCAGGCGGCGCAATATGCGGCCGCCTCGGACGATCCGCACGTATGGATGGATTTTGACAATACCCAAAAAATTGCCCGTGCAATAGCTTTTGCTTTAATACAAAAAGATCCTTCCAACCGGGCGGCGTATGGAGCGAATTTAAAAGCATTTGAAAAAGAATTGGCCGAATTAAAAGAAGCCTATCAAAAAGGGCTGGTGTCCTGCCGAAGCCGCCAGGTCGTACACGTGGGGCATTTGGCGTTTGGCAACCTGACGAAGAATTATAATTTGTCGTTATCTGCGTTGGCCGGCAGTTCGCACGACGGAGAAAACTCCGTACGGCGGGTGGCGGAACTGATTGAATTTATTAAGAAAAACCAGATCCAGACCATTTTTACCGAGGAAACCTTATCCCCGCGTTTGTCGGCGGCGGTGGCGGAGGAAACCGGTGCGCAGGTGCTGCCGCTTTATACGGTGGAACACGTCAGCAAAGACGATTTTGACCGCGGAGTAACGTATGGTGAACTGATGCGGCGCAACTTGGAAAGCTTGCAGCGGGGGCTGGAATGTCAAGCATAATAGAAGCAGAAAAACTGCATTTTGCCTATGTGCGTGTACCGGTGCTGGAAGATATTTCCTTTGCGGTTGAAAAGGGCGATTATGTGGGGATTATCGGCCCGAACGGCGGCGGGAAAACTACGCTGCTGAAACTCTTGCTGGGGCTGGAGCAAGGCAAGGGAAAAATCAAACTTTTTGACCAGCCGTTGGCGCAGTTTAAGGATTGGCGCAAGATTGGTTATCTGGCGCAGAAAAGCCCGGTATCGCAAAGCCGGTTTCCCGTTTCGGCGGAAGAAGTGGTGCTGATGGGATTATCCGACCGCCACGGAAGCGGCGTATCGCTTGGCGAACTCAAACAGGTGCACGAGGCCATGCAAAAAACCCGCACGCGGGAATACGCCGGCCGGATTTTTCACGATTTATCCATCGGGCAGCAGCAGCGCGTTTTGCTGGCGCGGGCGTTGGTCAGCAATCCCGAACTATTGATTTTAGACGAACCTTCCACCGCGCTGGATCCCGAATCGCGCGAGATGTTTTTTGATTTGCTGGGAGAACTCAACGCCAAGCGCGGCGTTACCATTTTGCTCATCACGCACGATACCGGCGAAGTAGGCAAATATATTTCCAAATTTATGTATATTGATAAAACGCTCGTTTTTTACGGTACGAAAGAAGAATTTTGCCATTCCCAGGCCGTCGCCGAAAAACTGGGTGCGTTTGCCCAGCATACCATTGACCATTTGCACAATCACGGGCATTGTCCGCTGGGGTGTACGTGCGGGGAGGCGGAAAAATGATTGCCGATTTTTTAAGCTACGGGTTCGTGCAGCGCGGGCTTTTGTCGGGTTCTTTAGTGGCGGCGTCGTGCGCCCTGTTGGGGGTGTTTTTGGTGCTTAAACGTTTGTCGTTAATTGGCGACGGAATGAGCCATGTGTGTTTGACGGGGGTGGCGGCGGCGTTGTTGTTGTCGGCCAATCCGGTGTATGTGTCCGTTCCGGTGGTGGCGGCGGCTTCGTTGGGAATTATGAAGCTGACGCAAAAATTTAAAATTTACGGCGACGCGGCAATCGGCATCGTCAGCGCGGCGGGATTATCCGTTGGGTTGCTCATAACCGCGTTGGCCGGCGGATTTAACACCGATTTGCTGGGGTATTTGTTTGGCAGTATTTTGACGGTTTCCAAAGACGAAGCCGTTTTATGCGGCGTATTGCTCGCCGTGGTATTGGGAGGACTGTTTTTCTTCTATCGCGATTTAACGTCTGCCTGTTTTGACGAACCTTTCGCCCGCACCCGCGGCATTGCGGTACAAACCGTCAATACCGTATTGGTGGTTGTTACTTCCATAGCGGTAGTATTGGCCTTTAAAGTGGTGGGGATTTTTCTGATTTCCGCCTTGCTGATTATTCCGCCGGTATCGGCGTTGCTCGTATCCCGCACGTTTAAACAGGTGTTGTGGCTGGCGGCGTGTTTTGGAGTGGCCAGCGTGTGGGCGGGGGTATATTTATCGTTTGTGTTTAATATCCCTTCCGGCGCGACGATTATTCTGGTGAATTTGCTGGTGCTGGCCGGCGCCTATGTTTGGGCGCGACTGGGAGGCTTTGGAAATGACCGTTAAAAAAATAAGTATAGAGGTGCTTTTAAAAGCATTAAAAAAATTGTATCCCGATCATATTATCCCCTTGCACCATAAAGACGCGTGGCAGTTGTTGTGCGCGGTAATTTTGTCGGCCCAGTGCACCGATGAACGCGTCAATAAAATTACGCCGGCTCTTTTTAAAGCGTTTCCGACTCCGCAAAAAATGGCTAAGGCCGATATAAAAGAGGTGGAAAAACTAATTCATTCGTGCGGATTTTACCACAGCAAAGCGTTGTCTTTGATAGAAAGTTCTAAACGCATCAGCGAAGTGTACGGTGGAAAAGTACCGCAAAATATGAAGGATTTGCTTACCTTGCGCGGGGTGGCGCGTAAAACCGCTAACGTAATGTTGGGCGATTTCTTTAAGAAACCGGAAGGTATTGTGGTGGATACGCATATTAAGCGTTTATCGTACCGAATGGGGCTTACCAAACATACCGATCCCGTGAAAGTGGAGCTGGATTTAATGAAAGAGATTCCTTACAAATACTGGGGTTGGTTTGGCATTGCACTGGTGTTTCACGGAAGGCAAGTGTGCAATGCGCGCAAGCCGGAGTGTTCGCGCTGTCCGCTGGAGAGAAATTGTCCGAAAAAGGGCGTTAAAATTTCCGCTTAGAAAGCCGTGAAATAAAAAATCCCACCGAAAGGCGGGATTTTTATTAATACCGACAGTGAAATAACGCCCGAATCAAATAGCGGATAAATTTCAGCGGATATTTGGCCGGATCGGGGGCGACTTGAAACAACGGGTATTTCAAGAGTCCCAGTTTTTTGAACACGGGGAAATTATTTTCGCATACCAGCCCCGTTTCTTTTACCCACTCCTTATAGGTTTGAAACCACTCGTCCAGATAATAATACTTCCAGAATTTGCGGTGTCCTACGGCGTGTACGATAGCCGCCGTTTTAAGGGCGGTGGAACAGCGGCGGGCTTCGCAATTGTATTTTTCATCCAAAGGGTCAATGGTCAGCTTAAAATGTTCGCACATAAGAAGCAGTATGCCTTGGTCGGGATAATACAGCGACTCGCTGATTTCGCTGGTTTTTTGATAGCACCAATCGGACAGTTCATCCCTATTCCCCGGCAGCTTGTTGCTGGCCGCCATAATGCCGGAATTATAGTGCGGCGAATTCATATTGTATCCTTCAATATCCTTAGTAAAGCTTTCGCGCAAGACTTCATTGTAATATTCCCGGCGAAATCCAATACCATGCGGAATTTGTTCCAGCATACCCGAAATATCGTTTTGTACCAAAATATCCGCATCCAGCCATAACACATATTCATATTGCTTTAAGAAGCGGAAACACTCATATCTTGCAAAAGACATCTCGCCATAATCGCGAAATACATGAGACTGCATTCCCTCCATATAGGGAAAGTGATATTCCACAAACCGGCAAGGCACTATTTGGTTTAATGCCTGTCGGCAGGGCTCGTCCATTTTTTGATAATAAATAATGATGTCAGCCCGTTCCAACAGGGCAGCGTTGTGGCGTTTAAGGCCTTTAAGCACCACGCCCAGCGCGAAGGTTAAGTTGCCGGTCGCACCCAGTACGACGGCCGTGTTCTTTTGGGGAGAAGAGGGGGTAAAGTGGGAATTCATATGGATTATTGTAGCACAAAAACGCCCCGTGTAAACGGGGCGTTTTGATGGAACGCGAAATACTATTTTCCTAACAGCGAAAGCAACACGCCGGCGGCTACCGCACTGCCAATTACGCCGGCTACGTTCGGGCCCATGGCGTGCATCAGCAGGTAGTTGTTTTTGTCGTATTCCAAGCCGATTTTGTTGGATACGCGCGCCGCCATCGGTACGGCCGATACGCCGGCAGAACCGATAAGCGGATTGATTTTCGTTTTGCTGAAGCAGTTCATCAGTTTCGCCAACAATACGCCCGAAGCCGTGGCAATGGAGAAGGCGATAATGCCCAACAGCAAAATGCCCAGCGTTTCGGTTTTTAAGAACTGACTGGCTTGCAATTTAGAACCGACCGACAAACCCAGCAAAATGGTAGTAATGTTGCAGAAGTCGTTTTGCAGGGTTTTGGACAAACGTTCCGCCACGCCGGATTCTTTAATCAAGTTGCCAAACGTCAGCGCGCCGATTAAAGGCGCGGCATC
>CALVFE010000024.1 GCA_944326765.1 uncultured Elusimicrobiales bacterium
CGGAGGGCATAAATAAAAGCCAAGAGGGGGGATCGAACCCCCGACCTACCGCTTACGAAGCGGTTGCTCTACCAGCTGAGCTATCTTGGCGGAAATCTTTTAAATCTTTGCTACAAATATTCTACAAAAAAATAACCTGTTTTGCACTTCTCTTATTTTGCGGAAGATTTTTCCCCGATGGAACTGCGCAGGGCATCCACTTGTTTTTGCAGGGCGTCAAATCGCGGATTTTTGTGGTGTTTTTCCAAAAATTCGGGTTCGGTTACCCCTTCCGGTCCGCGTCGGTATGCGTCTATCCATTCTTGGGCGCGTTGCGGATTGCGCTCCATTAAGGCGATGCTGGTTAAAAAAGCGTAAGTGGCTTCGTTTACCGGATCTATTTGCAAAGACCGGTTAAAAGCGCGTTTGGCCTGTTCCATATTTTGCCGAGCCGATTGACTCAGCTGCTGATATTCTGTTTTTGTGGCCGCATTCGCCGCACTTTTTGCCTGCCGTACGGCCATTGTGTAATAAAGCTGGCCAATATTTTGGTGCAACAGCGAATGATTCGGCGCGCGTTTTAGGACGATTGCAAAATCCCGCAGCGCGCGTTCATAATCATTGGAAGGCTGGTCTGTATCCCCTCGCGCGGGAGAAAACGAATGGCTTAATTGCAAGGTGGTTGCCAATGTGTTAGCGCGAAACTGACGATATTCCGTTTGGAACGGGTTCAAATCAATCGCTTTGGTAAAATAACCTATGGCGCCTTCTGCATTGGCTTTAGATACCAGGCTTACACCTAAACTATAATAATGGTTGGCTTGAAACAGTCCATAAAAAAAGCATAACAACGGCACAGACAACGTTAAAATAATACTGGTCGAAAGCTGGCGGCTTAAAAAGGCCGCGCGCAGATAAATGAAAATAATGCCGCCGATACAATACAACAGAACTGCCCAAGAAATCACTAATAAAAGTCCTTCGCCAAAAGTGTTTACGCTTAATACACGGGTAACTTCATAAAATTGCCGTATGATTTGCCAAGCGCCGTATCCGGCCGTTGCTGTTAGTATGCCGCGCATTAACCGTAATAACCCTGTGGGGGCGGCCTTTTCTGCCGCCGGCGCGGGGGTGGCGTTTTCTTCTTGGCTCAATGCTAAAATTACCCCGCAAAAAACGGCGAAAAAGAGCCCGCTGGAGGCAAACCGAATGCTGATATCTACCCAAGCGTGCGTCATCAACCCCACAAACGCGCTGGCGTAGCCCAGCAAATAGAGATTGCGTTCCCGCAGATCCGGAGAAACCACCGCTGTTTGTGTTTCTTTTAAGTTTCGCACCGCACACCAAAAAATAAATCCAATCATCCACAAAAAAATGGCTAAGCCGACGGTGCCTGTAGTTGCCCATTGTTCCAGGTATTCATTTTCGGCGTGTTGGGTTTCGGTATTATGCGAATTTTCGATATAAAAAATTTGAGGCCGCCGATAGGCGGGATAAATGATTTTAAAGCTGCCAGGTCCGCTGCCGAGGAAAGGGGAGTCCTGTACCATTTCCAGGGTGGAAAGCCAGGTAAATGCGCGGAAACTGACGGACTGAAACCGTTTGGAAGCATATATCCCTGCTCCGGCTAAGGCAATCAACAAAACGCACAGCGCGGCGATATTGATTTTCTTGAGATGTTTGCGGGCGGTTCCCTGCACAAAAAAGTTCGTATATAGTCCCACAAAACATAATAACGCCACCGCGTAAGCGATCCAAGCGCCTTTACTTTCCGTAAAGAAAATGCCCAATATCCCGGCTGCCCATAACGCCAACAGCGATTTTTTATGTGTTAATAGGTATTGGGCGCCAATTAAACAGGAGGAAAAGACTACAAACGCCCCGAAGAAATTGGGGTTGGCGTGGGTGGAAAATACGCGTCGGGTAAAAAAACCTCTCCAGGGCATAAAGTCCGCCCCGGGAAAGAATCCGTCTATAATTTGCAATAGCGCATAGGCAAACGAAATTCCCGCCGCCGCAATAATAAATTTTGTCAGCGTGCGTATGTCTTGGCGGTTAAATTCACATGCAATCATCAGGGTAATAACCCCATACATCAGCAACCGGATAAATTCTTCGGCCGCTTCCATTTTATACGACGAGAAGAGAAAGGAAATCAGGTTCCACCCCAAATAGGCCAAAACAGGCAGTAAGAAGGGCAAGTTTTTGCGTGTAAAGGGATTTTTCCGCTCGGCCAGTTTCAGTGTGCTCCACAACGCCAGCAAAATAACCGCCCCGCTATGCAAAAGCGTCAGTTTCACTTGAGCCGTATCGTAGGTGGCTGTAAAGAAAGAAATGCTTACCAGTAAGCACAGCCATCCTGTCGTCCAAAGCAATGCCTGGTGCAAGAAAGAAACCAAACGTTCAGCCGGTGAAGCGGACAGCGCTGACGGCGTGGTTTGTTTTCGGGAAGAAGTTGTTTTTCGGGCGGACATAGATATATCTTAACAATTTTAGGGAAAATCATGCCAGTTTTGTCCGCCGCTGGGAAATAAAACCCCGCCGTCAGGCGGGGGAATTTAATTGTTTAGGGTGGCGCATAATTCTTCGCCTTGTTTGCTCAGCGGGTTGCACACCACCGGGCCGCCGTCAAAAGGATAATACAGCGTGTATAAGATATCCATTGTATGCGCGCGCACGTTGGCTTTTACGCCGCCGGGTTCTAAAATCAGTTCAAAACCGTCGCAGGCCAGTTTTTCCGGGCTGATTTTTTGGCATTTTTTGTAAGAACTGATCCATACGCGGGGATCCGCCCAAGGATTTTGGGAATCTTTTAATTGTTTGCGGGCGGCGTAATCCAGCGCGCTCAGTACGCGCGAGAGCTGTACATGACGTTCCGTTTTTTGGTACTGCGGCAAAGCGATAGCCAATACGATTAGCGCTACGAAAACCAGCGCCAACAATACTGAGGATAACGTAATAAAAGTAAGCGAATCTTCCTCTTCTTCTTCACAGGCGTCTGGGTCAAACTCGGCATGTTTGGAGATGACTGCGCTGTGGGTAATGCGGTCATGCAGGGTGCGTTTTTTCTTATCAAAAGCCGCAATGAAAAAACCGAAATAAAAGGTTACGTTAGTAATGAGTTTAGAAAAAATACGTTCGGTCGCCTGCCAGAACGTTAATCGCCGGCCGCGCTTATCTACCACTTTGATACCGACGATGATTTTGCCCAAACTGGCTTGCAGCGGAGAACTTTCCAGCAAGGCATAATACAGCCAAATGATCACCAGCAACACTAAGGAAACCGAAGCGTTGTTCATCATCTGGGAAAGTACCCAAAATAAAACGATAAATACGACAGCGTCAATTAAGAAAGCAAAAAAACGTTTCCATACACTTGCATACATACCGCACCTCCTTGGTATCTACCTATAGTATAACCATTTAAGGCGCTTTCGCAAGAGGAAAAGGCGTTAATCTTGCGTGGGGTGAGCCAAGTGGAAATTGCGCAGTCCTTCCAAAACGTAGAGATAGCCGCGGTCGGTAAAGAAATCGTCATTGGAGGGGAGATATCCGTCATAACCTGTATCATATAGACGGTACAGAAAAGCGTTTTGACGGGGCGTTTGCCAGGCAACGGTGTTCCCTCCCGCATACGAGTGAAATAAAACAGGCGTTGTGTCTTTTTGTTCGCGAAGAAATTTAACCAAAAAATCTCCGCCGCCGCCTGGGATATAGAAGTCCGTCAGAATGATATCAAAACGTTGTTTCTCTTTGATAAATTCCAAGAACTGATTTACGGAAGAAAAATGCGTGAACGTAATCCCATTAGAAAATGCTCCGGCGTTTTCCCAGCGCGCATATTGACGGGCATTGGCCGGATCGTCGTTTAAGACCGCTACATGTAAATTGGAAGGCAACTGCAAACAGAGCTGCTTGGCGGTTTGAAGGGATTGTTGGGTGCTGAAGATGTTTTCATCTTGGCGTACGGCAAAACGCGGGGCAATTCCTTCCGGCGGGAAAAGACGGAACTCTTTTTCATCAAATGGTTTTTCGTGTACAGCTTGATGGCGTACCAACTGCCCTTTCAAATCAAAGAGGACTTCTCTGGCCAGATCCATATCCGTCAGCATGCGTTCAAAGGCGGGATCCAAACTGTTCATTTTAGAAAGTTGTTTGTAAATTCGGTTTTTTAAGATAGCAATCTGATCGGCAATAAGGGTTTTTTCTTCCGGAGCTATTTTTTCGCGGCGAAAATTGGAAAGCAGCGGCCAAAGTTTTTGCAATAAATAGCGATGGAATGCGCGAATATCTTTATATAGTTTCATATATTCTGCCACATCTTGTTGAGAAAAACGTTCCCAATCTTCCAATTGATAAGGCGGCTGCGGGGCCGGAAAAAGTTTTAACAAGGCTTCTCTGGTTTGGGAATTATAGATCCGTTCCGCCGTAGGCAGCGGGGCAATTTGGCGAATATGGCGTTCCAACTGATTATAGAAAGCAATTTGTTCTGAAACTCGGGCAGGTATGCCAGCTGTTGCGGCGAAGGAAGGTTTTAAAAGAGATTTTTCTGCTAAGGTAGAAACTGTTTTTTCGGCGGCGGCAGCAGAGGCCGCTTGAGCAGCAGCCCGTGCGGCTGCCGCGCCTTTGGAAACTGGTTGGGCAACCAGCGGAAAGGGGTATAAAAAAAGAAAAGCCGTAATAAGGATATATTTTTTCATCTCTATTAATGTAATATAAGAAAAGCGTGTAAACAAGGGACAAAAGACCTATTTTAGAAATAAGGCTTTTAACAGAGGCGGGTTTCTTTGGCGGCGGCGGCGGTTAAAAGATCTGTCGGATTGATTTTGATTTGCAGTCCGCGCAGTCCTGCACTCACAAAAATATAGTCCCATAAGATGCAATCTTCGTGAAGGTAGGTGGGGAAGTGTTTTTTCATCCCCAGCGGGCTGCAGCCGCCGCGCATATAACCCGTTACGGGCACGAGTTCCTTTACGTGCAGCATTTCGCAGGATTTATTTCCGCTGGCGCGGGCGGCGGCTTTCATATCCAGCTCCGCCCCGCCGGGAATGACGCATACAAAAAAACCCGTTTTATCGCCGCGCAGGACAAGGGTTTTATAGACTTGGTCTATATTTTGCCCCAGCGTTTGGGCCACGTGCACCGCGCTTAGGTTTTCTTCATCCACTTCGTACGGGATAAGTTCGTAGGGAATTCCCAGTTCGTCTAATCGGCGGGCGGCGTTGGTTTTGTGAATTTTGTTTTTCATGGCTGGAAAATCCTTTATGGATATTATAGAATTTTATAAATGATTCGTAACACGGAAAGGAGTTTGCCCCATGCATAAAACATATACGGGTTTTACGTTAATTGAATTGCTGGTTGTAGTGTTGATTATTGGCATTTTTGCGGCGGTGGCTGTGCCGCAATATGAAAAATCGGTAAATAGAGCCAAAACGACCGAGGCAATGACGTTTTTATCTACCTTGGAAAAAGAGCAGACGATGTCTTACTTGGCTAATAATTATGTGGATACAAGTGTTTATTCAGACATCATAGATTCCTATCCGATGAAATATTTTCAGCTAGGTTCGCAGGCCGGTTCGAATAGGGCTTAGTCGTTTTTCGTTTTAAAATCGGTTAAGGGCGATATTTCGTTGCTTTCCTATTTTGATGGAGGAACGGTGAATTGGTATTGTGCAGGCAAATGCAAAAATTATTTTTCTGCTGCGGGTTGTGAAGATTCTACTTTTACTATCAGTGAAAACATTATTAGACAAGATGCAAGTTGTGTATTAAAGTAAAATTATTTTTTTGCTAATATAGAAAGCCCCGGCGTTTTGCCGGGGCTTTTTTATTTCTTTTTGGATTTTTGGGACTGGGCGGACGGATATTTGCCTTGACTTGTTTTTTTTTTTTATAAAAATTGACTATGAACAAAAATTATCAAAAATCCTTTCCGGCCGGAGAAAATACCGGCTTTACACTGATAGAACTGTTAGTGGTCGTTTTGATTATTGGCATACTGGCCGCTGTGGCATTGCCGCAGTATGAAAGAGCCGTAGAAAAATCCAGAGCTACGGAAGCCATATCCACTCTTTCCAATTTAAGACAACAGTTTTTGCTTTGTTTATTGAGTCTTCCGTTGGCAGAATGTGGCAAAGGGCCGAACCAGTTTGAATTATTTGACGTTCAACCGCCAGGTGTTCAAGTTTCGGATATGTGCTATAAAACAAAATACTGGTACTATTGTGCGGAGGGACAGGCTGATTTGGTTGCCTATCGGTATAATATTGAAAATGATGCAAACCCTCGTGCTGTTGCTTTAGGACATCTGATTATGGACGATCCTCATTTAGATCCGTTGATATATTGTTATCCCGATTCCGATGATAAGTTTTGCTACAAGGCGGGATTTACTAAATCTACTTCTTCTGGAAATGTGCTTCCTTAATTAAAAGCTCCCGTCTTTAGCGGGAGCTTATTTTCTTTTTGGATTTTTTGATCGGGGCGGCCGCTTTTTTGGCGGCCGCATTTTTTGGCGCGTGCAATTTTTGTTCCGGGTGTTGGGCCAGAAATTTATCCACGGCGTCCAGTTCCGGCTTTAAGTATTTGCCCGTGTAGGATTTGGGGCATGCGGCCACTTGGCGCGGCGTGCCCGCCACGACGATCTGGCCGCCTTTGTCGCCGCCTTCGGGGCCGAGGTCTATAATCCAGTCCGCCGTTTTAATTACGTCCAGGTTGTGCTCGATAATCAGCACGGTGTTGCCTTTGTCGGCCAGGCCGTGCAGCACATGCAAGAGTTTATCAATGTCTGCAAAGTGAAGCCCGGTGGTGGGTTCGTCCAGAATATACAGCGTTTTGCCCGTTCCCTTGCGGGAGAGTTCGTCGGCCAGTTTCACGCGCTGGGCTTCGCCGCCCGAAAGCGTGGTGGCCGATTGCCCCAGTTTAATATATCCTAGGCCGACGTCGTTTAACGTTTTTAAGTAACGTTTGATTTTGGGAATGCTGTCAAAAAATTCCAACGCCTGCGAGACGCTCATATCCAATACTTCGGCGATGTTTTTGCCCTTGAATTTGACTTGCAGGGTGTCTTCGTTGAAGCGTTTTCCGTCGCATTCTTCACATTTGACGTAAATGTCGGGCAGGAACTGCATCTGGATTTTCAAAATACCGTCGCCTTGGCATTTTTCGCATCGCCCGCCTTTTACGTTAAAGGAGAAGCGACCCGGTTTATAGCCGCGGCGTTTGGCTTCGGGCATTTCGGCAAACAAATCGCGGATATGCGAGAATACGCCCGTGTAAGTGGCCGGGTTGGAGCGCGGCGTTTTGCCGATGGGGCTTTGGTCTACAATGATAACTTTGTCTATATTCTCCAGCCCCTTTATTTCCTTATGTTTGCCGGGCGCGTCTTTAGCGCCGTAGAATTTTTGGGCAAGCGCTTTGTACAAAATCTGGTGGATAAGCGTGCTTTTGCCGGAACCCGATACGCCCGTTACGCAGATGAATTTGCCGAGCGGAAATTTGACGTCGATGTTCTTGAGGTTGAACTGTTTTGCGCCGACGATTTCCAAAAATTTGCCGTTTCCTTTGCGCAGTTCTTCGCGCGGCAGGATCATGCGCCGTCCGTTTAGGTACGAAGCCGTCAGCGATTTTTCGTTGCGCAAAAAATCCGCCGTCGGTTCGGCCGCCACGATTTCGCCGCCGTGCTCTCCCGCCGCCGGGCCGAGTTCTACGACGTAATCGGAAGCCAAAATGGTGTCTTTGTCGTGCTCCACGATAATAAGCGTATTGTCCAAATCGCGCAGGTTTTTGAGCGTTTCAATCAGACGGTCGTTGTCGCGCGAGTGAAGCCCGATGGTGGGTTCGTCCAGCACATACAGCACGCCTGTTAAACCCGAACCAATTTGCGTGGCCAGGTGAATGCGTTGGGCTTCGCCGCCGGAAAGCGTTTGGCTTTTGCGTTCCAACGTCAGGTAAGAAAGCCCCACGCTGTTTAAAAATTCCAGCCGCGCGCGGATTTCTTTTAAAACGTCTTTGGCGATGATTTTTTCTTTGTCGGAAAGGTGGATTTGGTCAAAAAACGCTTTCGCGGCCGATACCTGCATCGCGGTGATTTCGTGAATGTTTTTGCCGTCCACGCGTACGGCCAGCGCTTCGGGTTTTAAGCGTTTTCCCTGGCAGGTGGGACAGGTAACTTCGCGCATAAAGCGGGTGTAAACTTCTTCTTTCACAAAATCGCTTTCGCTTTCCTGATAGCGGCGTTTTAAGTTGGTAATGACGCCTTCAAAATCCTGTTCGCCTCCTGATATGACCGACGTGTAACTCGCCCCGCCCGTACCGTACAAGAGTAAATCGCGCTGGGCTTTGGAAAGTTTGTTCCAGGGGGTGTTCATATTGATTCGGTTCTGGCGGCAGACTTGTTTTAAAATATCGTAATAATAGCCGCTCCAGGAATTCTTCCAGCGGTGGGTGCGCGTGGTAACGGGGTTGTCCCACGCGGCGATGGCGCCTTCGTTGACAGACAGCGTCGGATCGGGGACGACCAAATCCTCGGCTACTTCAATTTTAAGCCCCAAACCGTTGCAGTCCGGGCAAGCGCCGTAGGGGGAATTGAACGAAAACAAACGCGGTTCCAACTCGGAAAATCCAATCCCGCAGTGGGCGCAGGCATTTTCTTCGCTGTAGGTAAACTCGCGCGGCTTGTCGCCTTCCGTTTCCAGTATGTGTACAAGCCCTTTGGCGTATTTTAAAGCCGCTTCCAGGCTTTCCACCAAGCGTTCGCGGTCAAATTCTTCCACAAAAATTTCGTCGGCTACCAATTCGATGGTGTGTTTTTTATAGCGTTCCAAGGAGGGCGTATTTTCCAGCGAAACCACCGTACCGTTTACGCGGGCTTTGACGTAGCCGTCTTTCTTTAATTTGGCAAACAACTCCTCATAGGTGCCCGCGCGGCCGCGTACGATGGGAGCTAAAATATACACGGTTTTTTCGTTGAATTTTTTTAAAATGTCCTGCGCGATGCCTTGCACGCTCCAGGATTGCACTTCCCGCCCGCACTGGGGGCAAAAACGGTGGCCTACCCGCGCAAACAGCAAGCGCAGGTAATCGTAAATTTCCGTAACCGTAGCCACCGTAGAACGCGGATTTTTAGAAGGATTTCTCTGCTCGATGGAAATAGCCGGCGAAAGCCCTTCAATGTGCTCTACGTCGGGCTTTTCCATCAGTTCCAAAAATTGACGGGCATAGGCGGACATGCTTTCCACGTACCGCCGCTGTCCTTCGGCGTAAATCGTGTCAAACGCCAGCGAACTTTTGCCCGAACCGGACAATCCCGTAACGACAACCATTTTGTCTTTGGGCAATTCTACGGTGATATTTTTTAAATTGTGGCCTTTTGCGCCGATTACTTTAATGCTTTTCATAGCTGACAATCCTTTCTGATCAAAAACAAAAAATGAGGCGGAAAAATTTCTTTCACGGGGTGTTTTTTCCTTAAATAAATTATATAATTTATTCATCTCTTTATCCTGGAGCGTGTGCGTGAAAAAACCGCTTAAATACCTGCTTTATACCTTAGGCGTTTTTTTGTCCGTTGGTATTATTGCCCTGATGATTTACCAGACGCGCGACAGCTTCGTCAAAATCTGGCAGGGCGTCAGCACGCGTTATCTTTTCCTTTCTTTGGCTTCTTCCGTTTTGATCTATATTGCGATGGGGCTTAGCCTGTATGAAGTGCTGCGGATTATGGGGCGGCGCGTAAGCAAGGGGGCGGCCATCGGCATTGCGTTGGTTTCTACGACGGTCAATTATGTAGTGTCCTCCCTGGGCGTGAGCGGGTTTGCCCTGCGGGCGCATTTGTTAAACCGCCGGCGCGTGCCGTTTGGTATGTGCGTTACGGCCAGTATCGTCATTACCGTTTTGTTGTATTTCGTGCTGGCGGTTATTATTTTGCAGGGCTCGGTGCTGATGCTGTTTAATTCGTCGGCTACTACGATGCAAATCGTGAAAAATTTCTCGCTTATCATCGTGATGTGTGTGGTATGTGTGGTAATTACGGCTTTTCTGTTTAACAACGAATGGCGCTCCAAATGGCTGCGCAAAATTTTCCGCATGATTAATAAAATTTTGTACCATGTGTTCCGCGCTTTGATCCCGAAAGGCAAGTACGATATCTTTATGGATCAACTCGACGAAGGTATTGATTTAATTCATAAGAAAAAAAAGAAACTGACGATGACCATCGTCTATGTCTGCGCGGATTGGCTGTTTACGATTTTGGTGCTGTATTTTGCGTTTCGGGCAGTGGGCATTCATATTACCGCAGGCGTGTTGGTGGCCGGTTTTGCCGTAGGAATGGTAACCACATTAATTCCCATTCTGCCCGGCGGATTAGGCGCTATGGAACTGGCGATGACCGCCGTCTATTCCCAGATGGGAATAGATTGGGATTCCGCTTTAATGGCAGCCCTTATTTACCGCGTGGTGTATTATGTGATTCCCGGTATTATCAGTATTTTTATTTACTGGGGGCTGCAGCTTTCTTCCCCGTCTTCGCCCCGCAAGAAGAAATCAACCAAGGAGTTTCCACATGAAGGAACGTATTAATGAACAGGTGCCCAGCGTGCGCGCCAGCTGTTATTTGCATAAAACGGCTGTGTTAATTGGCGATGTAACCTTGGGGGAAAATGTATCCGTATGGCCGTGTGCCGTATTGCGCGGGGATATTGCGGCCATTTCCGTGGGAGACAATTCCAATATTCAAGAGAATGCCTGTATCCACGTCAATTATGACGCGCCTTGCCTCATTGGGCGCGGCGTAAGCGTGGGGCATGGAGCGGTGGTGCACGGCAGTAAAATCGGCGATAATTGCCTGATCGGTATGAATGCGGTGGTCATGGAAAGCGAGATCGGCCAAAACTGCATTATCGGCGCCGGAGCGGTGGTTCCGGCCGGTAAAAATATTCCGGCGGGATCACTGGTGATGGGGGTACCTGCCAAAGTGGTGCGCAAATTGGAGGAAGACGAAGTAAACGCCATTATGCGTAATGCCCGCGAATATGTCGATGCCATTTTACTTTATAAAGATCATTGCGAAGAGATTTGATGATGAAAAAAATTGTTTTAATTGAAGATTCCAAAGTGTTGGGCACGGCGCTGGCGGGCGCTTTGAAAGTAGAAGGTCTTGAAACCCATTGGGCGGAAAACGGCGTGGCCGGGGTGCAGCTCGCCAAACAAATCAAGCCGGATTTGGTGCTTTTGGATTTAATGCTGCCCAAACTAAGCGGGTTTGACGTGTGCAAGCTGCTTAAAACCGATAATGCCACTTGGCGTATCCCGGTGGTAATTATGTCCACGCTGTCCGATCCCCAATCGCGCGACCGCGCCGTCGAAGCCGGTGCCGATTATTTTATCCCGAAACCCTATGATCTAGCCGCTACTTTGGCTGAAATTAAAAAAATACTTAAAATTTGATTTACCCGCTTCGCTCTTGCCGGAGCTTCTTATTTTACAGGGGGAAGAAACGTATGCCCATAACCAAAAAAAATTCCGTCAAACGCAACGTAAAATTGAATTTAGACGCCTTGGAAGAATTACTGGAAGAAAATCGTCCTTCCGAAGTGTTGGAAAAATTGCTGTCCGTTCGCACAAAAGATGCGGCGGCGTGGTTTTTGACCGGCGAAGCCCAGCGGCAGCTGGGATCTTTTGAGCAGGCCTTGAAAAGCTATGCCAACGCTCTCCAGTCCGCCGATCAGGCGGAAACGCGTATGGATATTTTATTGGCAATGGCAGCCTGTTACCGCACGTTGGGGCATTCCGCCGCCGCTTACGAACTGGCGCAGGACGCTTTTAAAATGGCGCAGGAGTTGGAGTACGAGGAGTTTACGGTGCGGGCGATGCAGGAAATGGGTATGGCGCTGCGCGCCTGGGGGCGGCTGGAGGAAGCGTTGGATTTGTTAGACGCCGTACTTTCTGCCTATACGCAGTTAAAAGACTATGCCGGTATGAGTTTTATCCATTGGGCGAAAGGCGGCATTTTCCGGCTGCAAGGGCATTTTCAGGAAGGAATTGCCCAATTTAAGAAGGCCATTTCGCTGGCTAAAAAAGCGGGCGACGATATCAGTTTGGCTTATGGTTACTGCGGGTTGGCCGGCATCAGCCGTATTTGCGGAAAAATAGACGATTGCGTCAAAAATTATAAACTAGCCGAAAAGATCTTTCGCAAAAGCGAAGACTTATTTGGCAAGGCCTATACCAACTGCGGTATGGCCAACGGTTTGCGCCAGCAGGGTAAGTATGACGAAGCTTTGCGGCATTATAACGCAGCCGATAAACTCTATTCCTCCATTAACGATACGGTGGATCTGGGGTTTGTAAAATGGGGACGTGCCGATATTTTAAAACGCAAAAACAAAATGGAAGCTGCGTTAAAGGATTTGCAGGAAGCGCGCGTATTGTTTGATAATTCCGACGAAGTCCGCGGGCAAATTCTAACCAAACTTTCTTTGGCGCAGGTACTCTATGCCTTGGGGCAGACGCAAGAAGCGGAAGAACTCTACGAAGCCGGCGTAGCGCAGGCGCGCGCCGAAGGACTGCATACTTATTTGGAAAGCTACACATAATTCTTGGTTTCGGGCTTGATACAAAATCCCAGGTAAAAACCTGGGATTTTTTTGTATGGATATTTGCGGATTTCGTCATTTCAAAAACCGCGTTTATATTAAAATAACTCGAACGAATGACCGAAAAATTCTTTCCGCGTTTTTTGATGTATGGTTCGGTCGGTTAATGAATCAATAGATTTTTATTCTGTTTTTGCGCCCTTTCTTGTAAGCGGTCTATTTCTTTTTCCAATTCTGCGGGCGGAACATTGCCTGCTTGCAGCAGCAAGGAATGGAACTGCGCCAAATTGAATTTTTTACCCATTTTTCTGGCATATTTGGCGCGGGCTTTTTCAATGGCCTGCAACCCGTAGATATAGCTGATGGTTTCGCCGGGGTGTACCACAGCATGCTTTATCAGTTGCTCGGCTTCTTCCGCGGTAAAACCATTTTCGGCGGTCAGGAAGTTGACGGCGTCTGCATAGGAGTATTGCTTGGTCTGCAGCCGTATTTCTGCCAATGCGGCCGCCGTACGGCGGTATTGAATCCAGGCCAAGAAAAGCAATTCCTCGTCTGTTACGATATATCCTCTTTCTTTCGCCAGCTGCTGGGCGTAAGCGCTCCAGCCGTTGGCCGCGGTGGCCGAAGGATAGAGCCGGCGTATGGAGGATAAATCCTTGCTGGCAACCGTTTGATAATATCGACCGGGAACCAGCTCCCCGCTTAAAAGCAGTTTGCGAACCGGCATATTAAAATCCCGCTGCAGTTGCTCCTGCCTGGCCAGTTTGTTGCCCGAAGGAAGCCGTAGAAATAAATCGGTGGTGGGGGATAATTGGTTTCCATACGGCGGAACGAATAAGTAAGCCTTGGTATAAGCATAAAATGCCGGCATGTTTTTTACCGAAAACTGAATGGAACTGGGCGGAAGGGTTCCGTCTTGTTCAAAAAAAGCGGCCAATTCCTGTGCATCTTGGGAAATTTCGTTTAGCAAATTGCCGCTGGAAGGAGCCGCGGTCATACGTTTAGATACTTTATAAAAATCTGCGGCGCTCGGCGGCACAAATTTGCCTTTTTTCTGTTTTGCTTTTTGGGATTGCGCCGTAGGTTCTATGGTAGGTTGGTCATTTAATCCATCCACGACGGTTACTTCTTCTTCCACCGTTTTCAGTACAAAAGGCTCCAGGGCTTGCGCCAGATTTTTCTGGGCAGCCAGAAATTCTTTTTCCAGTTGTTTTTCCAGTTTGGACGGTTTTTCTGCAATCTGGTAGCGGTCTTTTAAAATGCGGAGGTATGTGTTTTCACCCAGACGGAAATCCGGCGAGCTTTCCGCTTGAGAGAGTTGTTTAAACAAATCAAACATTTGTTTAACGGATCGCTTTGCCGTTTGCCCTTCTTTTTTGATTTGAGCAATAGACACTTCGTCCTCCACTCCTTGCAGCAGGAAATCAATCAGTTCGTCAAAAGACAAATAGGCATAATATGCCCGTTCCATTGCTTGCTGCGCCAGATAAGCGGGCGGCTGAACCAGATTTTTTTGGGCTTGTGCGGCTACTTGGGGCAGCTCATTGAGGCGGCTGTGCAAATCCCGCCGCTGTTGGACAGAGGAGGAGGTTTGTTTGAGCATGATGTCATAAATGGCGTCAAAAGCTTCTGTATAATAGAGCGGATCATTTTCTATACGGTTTTGTTCCAGATCCCAAAGATCGGCATCGAGTGCGTTTTTTAGCAAAAGCAAATCCGTTTGATTGGAGGCTGACAGCTCCGAAGGCGTGATTTGATTCACCAATTCTTTTACAGATCGCAGCGCATTGAGCGCTTGGGCGTTGTTGGGGGCGGAACGGTCGTCGAGGTAAGCGTTGGCGGAAGAAAAACCGATTCGGGTAGCTCGTTCCGGAAAAAATGACAAAATAGCGGAAGAATATCGGTTTGCAGCATCATTAAGCATATTGTCTTCAATCAGGGTATCTATTCCGCTGAAATCAAAACCCGCTTGGGCGTGGGCGGGGAAAGACGTTAGAAAACTTCCTATACATAAGGCAAGGCCAGTAAGTGTTTTTATATTCATATTCCGTGGAATCCAATTTTTGTGTTATTTTATTTTCTTCAGCCATTCTATTTCGGTTTGAATCTGCCGAATTTGAGCAGACACTTCTTTGAGCTGCATTTGGGAATGCAGGTAAGCGTGATGGCTTTTATCTAATGTTTTTTGAATATCTTTTGCATTTTGAATTTGCCCTTCATTAATTAAAATATCGTAAATCAACTGGGCTTTGGCATATTGCTGTTGCTGGTGCTGAATGATAGAGGAAAGGGACTGTTGCCGGCGATTTAACATATCCAAGCGTTTTTCTCGTTCCGTAATGCGCCGCGCGGCAGAAGGGATTTGAATTTGTGGGTCAGGCGTTGGAACTCCCTTTGCAATACGTTTGGTAAGTGGCCGGCGCATATACGGGTCTAGGGATACAAACAAGAGGGCGTTATATCTTTTTTCCAATAACAGTTCGTAAAAAACGGGGCGAGTTTGATCGGGTATCATTACGCTTAATACATTAATAGTAAGCCATTCATTATCGGTGGTGGTGCGTTTGGATTGTGGGCGTTCCAATAAAGGAGTCAACACTTTTTCCATTTCTTCCGAGGCAAAAAACGTCAGCAGGCCGCGGCTGGTTTCATCGGTATTAAATTTACCTTCTGCCGATAGGGTGGGCATTTGCCCTTGATGCGCTTTTAAATAAGAAGCGAGAGAATCATATCCGATTTGCTGGGTAATATAGGCGGCGTTCTGCAGTAGAATATATACTTCTGTGAAATAATTCCGAGTCATTTTTTTGGCTACTGAACGGCTGTTCTGATGCGCGTACACGATTTGCTGAAAAAACCCATAAAAATCATCGGCGGGATTAACTAAAATTTTTCCTAACAATTCTTGGGCGTGGTTTGCTTTGGAATCGGTTACCGGCTGCAGTTTGGGCGGAGTAACCTGAGCGGGGGTAGGCGCATATGTGGGAACGGCCGGTTGTGAAAATTGATAAATAGATTTGATGGGAACGAATTTGTTTGAAACGGTACTAACAGGTAGTTTAAGCAAATGTGCCGAAACCGACGGGCTTGCCAGAGATTTGGCGACTGGAATGACTTTTTGGGGCAGCTGACTGTAAGAAAAAGTGGAAAGCAGCAGGAAGGCTCCGGTACAGAAAAATGTTCTTTTGAAGGGGATAAGAGATGTTGGCATAGTATTATTCCATAGTTACAATTACAGAAGATAAATTGCGGATCCGAGGGGGAACCTTATTTGTATTTTAGTGCTTGGCGGGGGGCGTTGTCAACACCCTTTAATATGTGGGGACAAAAGGGTTTGCAGAGCGGTATAAAAATTTGTTAAAATAAAACATCTTCAGCGCGGATTGCATCTCAAGCGGCGCGAGGCCGTTTACCCGTTCCTTCGTTTTTTGCTATAATCTAATCGGAAACCCTTTAAACGGGCCATTAGCTCAGTTGGTAGAGCAGACGCCTCTTAAGCGTAAGGTCGTGAGTTCGAGCCTCACATGGCCCATTTTTTTCGTTTTTTTACATAGATTGAAATAAGGACGGATGGCGGAACTGGTAGACGCGTACGCCTTAGGAGCGTATGGAGCAATCCGTGAGGGTTCAATTCCCTCTCCGTCCAGATTTTTTCGGATTATCCGATAATAAGAATAGGAGTGAGTAACGTATGTCCATTTTTAAAACCGCCCAGAACGGGGAAGTTAAAACCCAACAACTAAAAAAGGAAGGCTGCCGCGTAACATTATCCGTGGAAGCCGCCCCGCAGCTGGTTACCAAAAGCTTTCAAAATGCCGCCGTGCAAGTCCAATCCCGCGCGCAAATGCAAGGTTTCCGCGCCGGGAAAGTGCCGCTGGATTTGGTAAAGCAAAATTTTGCCGGACATATTAAGGAACGTGCGTTGGACTTAACGGTTAAGGCCGCCATCAATGCCGCTATTGCCGAAGCCAAACTGGATGCCGTAGCCGTGCCTACCTTGACGAAAGCCGATTTTATGAGTTTTATTGAAGGAAAGCCTTTTACGTTTGAAATGGCGGTAGATGTGGCGCCTGAATTTGAAGTAAAAGATTATAAAGGAATTGAAATTGCCAAAAAACCGGAAACGGCGACCGAGCAGGACGTGGCCGATAACTTAAGCCGCGTACAACAAGCCAATGCCCGCCTGGAAAGCGCACCCGAAGGCGCCGTGATTGACGATACATGCTATGCGGTCATTCACTACAGCGGCAAACGCAATGGCACGGACGATTATAAATTAAGCGCCGACAGCGAACTGGTGGATATGGCCGCTCCGCAGACGATGCCCGGCCTGGCCGAAGCCTTAAAAGGACTCAAAAAAGGCGACGTGAAAGACGTGGAAACCAAAGAAGGCAACGATACGATTTCTTATCACGTAACGGTGGACGATATTAAAACCAAAATCGTACCCGAATTAAACGATTCTTTTGCCAAGGATATGGGGTTTGAAACCTTAGAAGCTTTGAAAGCCAAAGTGAAAGAAAGTTTAGACGAAGAAGCCAAACAAGACGCCCGGCGCGACGAAGTGGCTCAAATCGAAAACCATTTGGTTAAAATGAATAATTTTGAGTTGCCGCAAAGCCTGGTGGAAGAATATACGGAATCTTCCTTAAATAATTTCGTGCGCAGCATGACCCAACTGAAACCCGAACAGCTTACCGCGGAGCAGAAAAAAGCGTTTGAAGAACGCATTCGCCCCAGTGTAGAAAAAGATTTGCGCATCGGATATATTGTACACGCTATCGCCAAAAAAGAAAATCTGCAAGCCACCGAGGCGGATTGGAAGGCGGAACTGGAAAAAAGTATTTCCGCCAATTCCCAAAACAAAGAAGACGAAAAGAAAATCAAAGTTTTCTTTGAAGAACGCAAAGATCATATTTTGGCTACGATTAGCGAGCGCAAAGTATTTGATTTTCTCAAAGAGCAAGCGAAATACAAATAAATTTGCCGGAATGAGTTTCCCCGTCCGCATGTCGGGCGGGGAAACTCGTCTCCGAACGAGCCGTTTTCCAAGTAGTATAGAAACAATTGTATAGCCTGGACAAACGGTTTTAACCTCAAGGAGCGGACTTTGTGTCCGCTCTTTTTTTATTTACGGACGGAAAAAACCGTAAGAAAAAGAAGCGCAAGGGAAAACCGTCCGCAGGCGGCGGCGGAAAACGGTTCCAATCAAAGGCAAGGCCGAGCAGGTTTTTAGAGGCTCAATTTGGTATAATTTGTATATGAAGAAATGTTTGTCTGTTTTTACTTTTTTGGCTTTGTTGGCGGGTACGCCGTTTGCCGCAGCGCAAACGCTGCCCTTGCCAGTTTCGGAGCAAGAAGCGGACTCCCATGCAGAAGTCCAGCCGGGGGAAACGGCGGTGCAGACGGTCAGTAAATCCACACTGGCGGCTACGCGGGTGGACAGCAAGCTAAATGAAACCGTTTTGCATAAGAGCGTATTGGATTATTCTTTGCCGGCGGATATTGCGGCGGTAGCCAAGAAATGCGCGGCGGGAGAAATAGACGAGTGTTATTTTTCTTTTAAAACCTTTGAAAATTCGTCGGATACCAAAGTAGCCGCTGCGGCCAATTTGGAGCTGGCGATCATGTCTTTGCAGCGGGGGTTGGTCAAACAGTCTGTTCAATACGCGGACAGAGCCTGTGCGTTAGCCCCCGATGACCCGTTTGCGGAACTTACCCGCGGCTGGGTTTTGCTTTCTGCCGGCAAATACAAAAAAGCCCGCAAGTCCTTCCAAGATTTGTTATACCTGACGGCCGATTTTGAATACGTTTCTTCCGCCAAGCTGGGTACGGCTTTGGCGTGGTATTTAGACGGCGACAAAGAAAAAGCCGCCACCGAACTGCAATACCTTTATACCTCCAACCCTTATACCATTTCGTTTGTTTCGTATATGCTGGGGCGGATTGCGTCGGAGATGAAACCGTCGCGCAAACTGGCGCCGGTATTTTTGCAGCAGGCGCTTACGCACGACGCACGCAACTATGCGGCGGTGGAACTTTTTGCCCAACTCTCCGAGAAAGAGAAGAACGATTTGCGCGCCTGGCAGTATTATGCCACGCTCTACAGCCTGGATCCCGATAATAAAGCCCTGTCCAAAAAAATTGATAAATATGCCGATAAACTGGGGGATAAAAGCATAGATTACCTTTTCTACCTGCGGCTGGAACAGCCCATTGTGCACGAAATGATATCTACTCCTTCCGAAAAAGTCAAAATGGCGCTGTACGCCAACCGGGAACAAATCCCGCAGGTGCTGCAGTCTTTCTCGCTGATGCCTTCGGGTACGATGCGCGTGGAAGATGAAAAACTGGGCGAGGTGCTGCGCTCCCCTTCTTACATTCAAAAAACGATCGTGTTTAACCCCGAAACGGGCGGCGTAGATTTTAAAAATGATAAGGGGCATGTGGAATTTTCCGCCAAACGGCCGTTTACCGTTACGGTGGAAAACCCGAATAAGACGCTCTTGGTGCGGGAAGCCCTGGCCTCAAATATCTTTTCCGCCGATTTAAGCGATAAAGAATTAAAAGGCGCGCTCATCGTCATTCCCACGCCGCAAGGCATCAAACTGGTCAACGAAGTATATGCCGAAGATCTAATCCCCGCCTTACTAGCCACCCAAGTACAGGATATTACGCACGAAGCGGCGCTTACTGCGTTGGCGGTGGTGTTTCGATCGGCCTTGCTGCAGGCGGTAGCCGATCATAAAGAGCAGCCTTATCATATTACCGATAACGATGAGTATTTTAAATTTAAAGGGATTAATTTGATTTTTAGGAATTTGTTAGATGCGTCTAAAGAATCCAGCAAAATCCGCCTGACCGAAGCCCAAGCCGGCGCGTATGCCGACTGCGGCGTATTAACGGCTGATGCGTTGGAAAATACCGCAGACAAACCGGTCTATATGTTCTCGCCGGCCAACGTCAGCAAATACATTCTTTCCAATCCGCCGGCGGATCTTTATTCCCGCCCACAGGATCCGACCCAATGGGCAGGCATTAAGTGGATGTATTTGTACGATGGAAAAGAGATTGAAAACCGCATCGCCTACAAACAAAACATCGGCAATTTGCGTGCGATTACACCTACGTCGTTTACGGAGAAAGGGCGCATTTTGTCCATGCGGTTTGAAGGCAGCAAAGGCTCGTATGAAGCCAAAACCCCACAGGAGGTCGCGTTTATTTTAAGCGCGGGCACGATGCGTTCCAACCTGTTTGATATCGTTCCGTTTTATAAGGGGAAAAATATCAAAAGCGTCTTGGTGCGCGGTTATGATACGGGGCTGGGTTACGGGCTTTGCCTGCAGGGGGCGGACGGTTTAGCCAAACAAGGCGCGGACTATATGGCGATTATCAAGTATTATTTCCCCAACGCCCGCATCTTGGATACCACCACAGGAACAATCAAATAAATGGAAAAGACGAAAATACTTTATTTCATCACCCGCATGGATCAGGGCGGCGCGCAAGCCAGCGTGCTGACGACGTTAAAAACTCTCAATAAGCAACAGTTTGAAACCTATCTGGCCACCGGCCCCGGCGGCCGTTTGGACGGACGTTTGAAAAATGACGCGCGCAATGTGTTTTTCATTACCGCGCTGCGGCACGATATTCGTCCTAAATACGTTTTCCACGATCTGGCGGCTCTGTTCCAAATGGGGCGCGTACTGCGCCGCGTAAAGCCGGATATTGTGCATACCAATGCGCCGAAAGCGGGCGTGCTGGGGCGCATCGCCGCGCGCCTTTTTTGGCGCAAGGCCAAAGTGGTGCATACCTTCCACGGGCTGGGGTTTGCCAAAGAACACGGCGAAAAACAGTTTAAATTTTTTGTAACGGTGGAAAAATTCTGCGCCAGATTTACGGACGTATTGGTGTTTGTTTCCCGCCGCAACGCAGTCGAGGCCAAGCAGTTGGGGATCGGCAAGGGACTGCGCACGGAGCTGATTCGCGCGGGAGTAAATTTCAACCCGATTTTGCCGCTTAAGTTTGATCCGGTCGCCAAAAAAGCTTCCTTAAAAATTCCCGCCAACGCCAAAGTGGTGCTGGCGCTGGCGAATTTCAAACCGCTTAAGAATCCGATTCATTTCGTACTGGCGGCTTACAAGGTGCTCAGTCAGATGAAAAACGTGTATTTTATTTTCACGGGCGAAGGGCCGCTGAAGGAAACGGCGGTCAATTTGGCAAAAAACTTAAGTATTGAAAAACAGGTCATTTTCCCCGGCTGGCGAAGCGATGCCTTGGAGCTGTTGGCCATTTGCGACGTGTACGCCAGCGTTTCCTTGCGGGAAGGGCTGCCGATGTCTTTACTGGAAGCCATGTCTATGTGCGTGCCGGCCGTATGCTATGACGTGGACGGCATTGGCGAAGTGATTACCAATAACAAAACGGGTTTTTTGGTAGCCCCCAATGACATCAATACGTTTGCCGATAAACTTAAAGTGCTCTTGCGCCACGCTTCGTTGCGCGAGCGGTTTGAGGCGGCCATCGACCACCGTGATTTTTCGGAATTTACGGCTTCCACGATGGTTAAAAAACAGGAACGCCTGTATAGAAGTTTAGTCCCGCCGACCAAGAAAAACGGCGGCAAAAGACGTTTTTTCAGAAGACGCAGATATTTTAAAAAATTTAACCCGGGAGAAAAATAATGGATTACGCGATCAACGAGATGGAGCAGGAAGTTCTAAACGCCACGCGTGAACTGGCTCAGAAAAAGCTCAAACCTTTGCGCGCCGAAATGGACGCCAAAGAACAGTTTTCCCAAGAAATGCTGCAAGAATATCGCAAGTCGGGCATGATGGGGTTATGGCTGCCCGAAGAATATGGCGGGCTGGGCGGGGGAATTACCTGCTTGGCGATGGCGTTTGAAGAATTGTCCCGCGTATGCGCGGGCTTGGCGCTTACGCCGGGTACGAGTGCGCTGGGCGCAATTCCAATGTTTTTGGCCGCCACCAAAGAACAGCGCGAACGCTGGTGTCCGGATTTGGCCAGCGGCAAAAAACTGTGGGCATTTGCATTGACCGAACCTGAAGCCGGATCGGACGCGACCGCGCTTAAAACCACCGCCATTAAAGACGGCGATTTTTATGTGGTAAACGGCACCAAACATTTTATTTCCACCGGCAAAGAAGCCGATTTTTATACCGTAGCCGTCAACACCAATCCGTCCCGCGGGGCGCGTGGCATTTCGCTTCTCGTGATTGAAAAAGGAACGCCCGGTTTTTCGTTTGGCAAAAAAGAAGAAAAAATGGGTATCCGCTCCAACCCGACGTATGAACTGATTTTTGAGAACGTCCGCGTGCCGAAAGAGAACCTGCTGGGCAGCGAAGGGCGTGGGCTGTTGTACTTGCAGGAAACGCTGGATTATTCCCGCCCGGGCGTGGCGGCGCAGGCCGTAGGCATTGCGCAAGGCGCGCTGGATGAAACCATTCCGTACCTGCGCACGCGCAAACAATTCGGCCAGCCGATTATTACGTTCCAGGCGTTGGGGCATAAAGTGGCAGAGCTGGCCGCCAAAACGGAAGCCGGCCGCGCGTTGGTGTACAGCCTGACGCACCGTATGGACGAGGAATATCTGCCCGCCGTGAAAAATGCCGTTGCCAACGGAACGACCGTACACGATGAACTGAAAAAACTCAAAGGCCAACGCTGGACAAAATACAGTGCCGAAGCTAAATTATTTTGCTCCAATGTGGCGATGGAAGTGGCCGACGAATGCGTAACGCTGTGCGGCGGGGTGGCGTATATGCGCGATTTTCCGTTGGAAAAATATATGCGCGACGCCAAAATCACCCAGATTTACGAAGGAACCGTGCATATCCAAAAGAACGAGATCATCACGGCGCTGATTAAAGAATATGCCGCCAAAGGCGACGAGGAGTAATTTTATGCATATTGTAGCTTGCGTGAAGCAAACCCCTAAATCGGATAATGTGAAAATAGACCCCGCCACCGGCTGCCTGATCCGCTCCGGCGCGGCGAGTGCGATGAACCCCTTTGATGAATATGCCTTGGAAGAAGCGGTGACGCTTAAAGAACAGCTGGGCGGTACGGTTTCCGTAATTACCATGGGCCCGCCGCAGGCAGAGGCCGTTTTGCGCGACAGTATTGCCCGCGGGGCGGACGCCGTCTATCAGCTGGGCGATATGGCCTTTGCCGGATCGGATACTTGGTCCACGAGCTACGCGCTTTCCAAAGGCATTGAAAAAATCAATTCTGTCCGTCCGGTGGACTTAATCATTTGTGGCAAACAAACCAACGACAGCGACACCGGTCACATCGGCCCGCAAATTTCCGCTTGGCTTAAAATGCCCAATGCGGCGTTTGTCAAAAAAGTGGTGGAAGTGAAAGAAAAATCCATCGTAGTGGAACGTTTGACCGAAGACGGAAGCGAAGTGCTGGAATTGCCGTTTCCGTGTGTGCTGTCGGTGGTAAAGGAAATCAACAGCCCGCGTGTGCGCAGCGTAAAAGGCCGTATGGCTGCTAAGCGCGCGGAAGTAACCAAATGGACGGCGGACGATATCGGCGCGGACAAAACGATGTTGGGCGTAAAAAACTGCCCAACGCGTGTGGTGAAATCCTTCGTACCCAAGCGCGAAGTGTGCGCCGTGGCCGTAGAAGGCGCAAACGGCAAAGAAAAAGCCGCCAATCTGGTAAAACTGCTTAAAGACGGGAAATACATTTAAGGATAATACATATGAAAGATTGCAAAAACGTTTGGATTTTCGCTGAAGCGCAACGCGGCAAATTAAGCCCCACTGCGTTGGAACTCTTAACGGCAGGCCGTAAACTGGCCGACGATTTGGGCGAAAAACTGTGCGCCGTATTATTGGGTTATCAAGTGGAAAAATTCGCCCGGGATTTGTTTGAACACGGGGCGGATGTCGTTTACGTCTGCGACGATAAAGCACTGGAACATTATTTAGACGACGTTTATGCCCGCGTGCTGGCGGATCTGATTGCCCTCTATAAACCCAATAAATTCCTGCTTCCCGCCACCAACTTGGGGCGTTCCCTTTCCGCCAAGACGGCTATTTTTGTGGGAACAGGATTGACGGCGGACGCGACCGAAGTCGTCATCAATAACGAAGACGGCCAGCTGCACGCCACACGCCCCACGTTCGGCGGCAACCTGATGGCTACCATTACCTGCGCACATACGCGGCCGGAAATGTGCTCGCTGCGACCGATGTCGTATGAAAAAGCGCCGCGCCAAGCGGGGCGGACAGGCGAAGTGGTCAAATTTCCCTTTGACCCTCAAAGACATACGACGCTGGCCAAATTTCTGGAATTTATCAAAAGCAAAGGCGACGGGTTGGATTTGTCGGAAGCGGAAATCATCGTAGCCGGCGGCCGCGGCGTAGGCAAGGCGGAGGGATTTGAACTCTTGCATAAACTGGCCGACCGGTTGGGCGGCGCAGTAGCCGCTTCGCGCGCACCGGTGGACAGCGGCTGGATTGATTACCGCTATCAGATCGGGCTGACGGGACGTACGGTAAAACCGAAAGTCTATATCGCCTGCGGTATTTCCGGACAAATCCAGCATATGGCCGGTATGAGCGGCTCCGACGTGATTGTAGCGATTAATAAAGATGCCGAAGCCCCTATTATGAAAGTAGCTAACTATGCGGTACAGGGCGATCTTTACGACGTTGTGCCGGCTATGTTGGAAGCTTTAAAGTAAGTTTTATAGAGGTTTGCGCTGCGGCGGACAAGCGAAAGCTTGTCCGCCATTTTATATACGAAGATGACCTAAAATTTTAATCAATATTTCGGTTAAGTTTTTTCAAATTTCAGAAAAGTTACCTAAAAATCTTTCCTTCATCTCTTATAAAAGTTTTTTTCTTGTACTTTTTCCGGCGGGAAAAAGTACCCAAAAGCGCCCGCCCCGTGTCCTATAAAAATCACTTTGCGG
>CALVFE010000025.1 GCA_944326765.1 uncultured Elusimicrobiales bacterium
AATTTCGTTTTGGTTGCTCATTTTTTCAACACCCGCAGGGCCTCTTTGATGATATTTTCAATCTTATCGTTGGGATTAACGCCTTCAGCATACAATTTTTCCATCGCGCGGCGCGATTCCGCGGCGGAATAGCCCAAGGCGGTTAGGGCTTCCATCACGCCGCTCATATAGGGGGCTTCGTCCATTACTTTTATTTTGCTTTCGCCTTGTACGGTGATCGCGTCCATCTTGTCTTTTAACGAATGGATCAGCTTCTCGGCGGTTTTTGCCGTAAATCCGAAAATACCCGTCAAAATTTTAGGGTCGTGTTTGAGGATAGCGTTGTGAAAGTCCGCCACCGAGCGCAGGGCTTTGTTTAAAAATTCCATCGCCTTTTTCGGGCCGGTATTGGGAATGGCGGTTTTGAATAAAAGCCAAAGGTCTTTGTCCTCTTTATTTAAAAAACCATACAGCACCGTTCCGTCGTAGGGGGAAATGGATTCGGCCACGTACAGCGCGGCTTCCGTCCCGGCGGTCAGTTCCAAGGCGGAGCTGTGCGCCAAGTTAACCTCGTAACCCACACCGCCGCACACGATGACGACGCCGTCTTCTTTGACTTCTAAAATCTCGCCTTTTAAATACGCTATCATACTTTCATTTTACCATATTATCCGGCCAACTCTGGAATGGTTGTATGCAGTCTATAACACGATGAATCGCGAGAAGCGTTTCTATAGATTATAGCCTTGACTTGTTTTTTTTTTTGATAAATTTTGGCTATGAACAAAATTTATCAGAAATCATTCTTCGGCGGCAAAAACGCCGGATTTACGTTAATAGAGCTGTTGGTGGTGGTTTTAATCATCGGTATCTTGGCGGCGGTGGCGTTGCCGCAATACACCAAGGCGGTTGAAAAATCCCGCGCCGCACAAGCGTTGACGACATTGAAATCTATGAGTCAAGCGTATCAAGCGTATTATATGGCTAATGGAGACTATCCCACTTCGTTTGAGCAGTTGGATTTGGATATGGAGTGGACTGGTAACGAAAAATGGTACTCGATGGCTGCGGATACTCGTTCCAACGGAGACTGGTCTTTGCAAATTGTTAACGAACCTGGATACAAAGGAGTATATATAGGACGACTGACGGGGGAATATAAAGGCGGAGGGTTCGGATTTCTTCCAGAAAATCCAGTCGGCCTGGACACAGGGAGTATTTTTTGTGGAGAACGAACTTATAGTGGAATAGTTTTGGAAAAAGACGCCAATTCTTATTGCGGGAAATTATTTAACGCTACATTTACGAAAACAGCAGGCGGCATACGTGCCTATCAGCTGAAATAGCCGGTAGGCGATTATTTTTTGAGTTGGGCGGCTTTGGCCGCCTTTATTTTTTCCAGAAAAGCCGCTTTTACGTTTATCATCGCGTTCAGCGGGGCGGTTTTGGCGTGGCAGACGGCGATGGCAACGGCGTCGGCTACGTCGTCCGGGGAGGGGGCTTTATCCAGGCTTAAGGTCAGCTGTACCATACGCTGGACTTGTTTTTTGTCGGCTGTTCCCGTTCCGCAGAGCATCATTTTAACGCGTTTGGGCGGATAAAAAGAGATGGGTTTTGCAGCCAGTTGGCAGGCCAAAATAATCACGCCGCGCGTCATTACTGTATTGGCCATCGTAACGGCGCGTTTTAGAAAGAAGTTCTGTTCCATCGCCACTTGGTCCGGCTGATACGCGGCAAGCAGTTTTTGCAGTTCGTGGAAGATGTATTCCAGCCGCTTAGGCAGTTCCTGTGCGGCGTCTGTGTGGATCAGCCCGCACGCCCGTAAAGACAAAACGGAACGGGCGTCCCTTGTAAGGATTGCCCATCCCGTTCTGTCTAAACCAGGGTCTATACCTAAAACGGTGGTTGTTTGGTTGTTCAAGCGACCTCTAGGTTGTTAGGCGTTGAGTTTCGCCGCGACGGCTTCGTCAATGCTGGAGTTGTCGTAAACGTTTTTGGTGTCGTCGTGGTCGTCTAAAGCGTCTAACATTTTCATTAAGGTTTCGGCGGTATGCTCGTCGGTGATATTCACTTCGGTATCCGGCAGCATCGTCAAATCGGCCGATTCGGGCGTAATGCCTTTGGCTTCAATGGCTTTTTTAACCGCTTCCAGTTCCGCCATATCCGGGTTGGTAATTACTTCGTACACATCGCCCGCGGTGCGCACGTCCTCCGCGCCGGCTTCCAAAGCCAAGTTCATCAGATCGTCTTCAGAAATATCTTCTTTTTTAATTACGATTAAGCCCTTGCCTTTAAACATATAAGACACGCAGCCCGCCGTGCCGATAGAGCCGCCGTGGCTGGTAAAAATTTTGCGGATTTCCGAAAAAGTGCGGTTTTTGTTGTCCGTGGTGCATTCCACGATGACCGCTACTGAGCCGGGACCGTAGCCTTCGTATGTAATTTCTTCGTACGAAACGCCAGGCAGCTGGCCGGTACCTTTCATAATGGCGCGTTTGACGTTGTCCGACGGCATATTGGCCGCGCGGGCGTCGTCGATGGCTTTGCGCAAGCGGGGGTTTTGATCGGGATTGCCGCCGCTCATCTTGGCGGCGATGGTGATTTCTCTTAAAATTTTGGTAAATACTTTACCTTTTTTGGCGTCAACGAGGGCTTTTTTGTGTTTGATACCAGCCCAGTGTGAATGTCCACCCATAGGTACGCTCCTTACTGCAAGTTTAGATATTCCTATTCTAGCAAATTTATGGCAGGGGGATAAACCCCCGCCCTTTTGCAGAAAACGGAGAAAAATCCCTTATTGAAAAGAAGAGGATGGCTACTACACAGGCTATTAAACGCGGTACTGCCCAGGCGTTAGAATTTGCCAATGTGGCGTATAAGGCCGGGCAAAAACGAAACAAATATGTCGGCTAAAACAATGTTGTTACCCAAGAAGAACATTGATAATTAATACGGGATGACGTATTAGCAGAACAAACTGATTCGAAGGTTCCTTTTTTGGTATGCGTTGTAATCCAATTTCCGCAGTAATAATTATCGTGGGCCGCCGTGTTTAAAGAACACGACGATACAAAGGAACCGTCCTTTTGTTGAATTGTAATCCAATGATTACAAATGTCAGTGACGTGATCCATTGTATTTAGAGAGCAAGTGGTAATATAGGAGCCGTCCTCTTGTCTAGAGGTAAACCACTTGTCACATTGCCACTTTTGCTGCGGATTGGCAAAATCAGTACATTGGGTTTGTAAAGAACCGTCGTTTAATTTTGTAGTCCGCCACGTGAGGCAGCTGGAAGAAGTTCTATTGCTGGTGTTGAGGGAGCAAGAAGTATAATAACGACTTTCAGCAAAAGAGAGCGTAGAAAATAAAAGGCCCAAAACGATAAGAATTGTTTTTTTCATAAGTGGCTCCTGTTCTTATTATAACCCTTTTTAGGGAGGATTTATTGCAACAGATAGAAAAGATTAGCGAGGTCGTTGTTACGGGTATAATTCAACAAAATAATAGAAAAAGAAAAGGGGTTTGTGGAAAATGAAGCTTAGAAGAAGTATGCCCCGTACAGGACTCGAACCTGTACCACCGGTTCCGAAGACCGGGACTCTATCCAATTGAGCTAACGGGGCGTATGCTTATTGTAGCAAACTTTTAGAAACTTTTATGTAAGGACTGTGGTTCCGGGTGAATGGTTACTAAGGTCTGTGCACCAAATTCGGTCTGGAGCGCTTGTTCCATTTTGTCTGTGGCGTCGTGTACGCGTTTTAGGTTCCATTCGTCTGGAAGGTAAACGTGAAATTCCAAACAGGCGTAACCGCCGATTTTGCGCGTTTTGATATTGTGTGCATAAGCCGCGGGTTCCGTCTGTCGGCAGAGGGCTGCAATTTTGGTTTCTGCCTGTGCGCCGAGGGACTTGTCTAATATTTCTTGTACGGCGGCTTTCAAAATGTTCCAAGCGACTTCGAAAATAAAGAAGCTTACCACCACCGCCGCCAACGGATCTAATACCGTCCATTTATTGCCTAAAAAATAAGCCCCGCCGATACCCAGCAGGGTGCCGATAGAACTCATGGCGTCCGAGCGGTGGTGCCATGCGTTGGCTTCCAGGGCGGAACTGCCGATTTGCTTGGCGGCTTTTAACGTGTAGCGGTACAGCCATTCCTTTACTAAAATAGAAATTACGGCCGTCCAAAGAGCAATGGCGTGCGGGCGAACAATCGCGCCGCCTTCGGCCAAGCGAATAATATCCATGATCCCGTTATAGAGAATTTTCCCGCCCACCGCGAGCAGTGCCAGGGCAATAATCAGGGTGGCCATCGTCTCAAAACGGCCGTGCCCGTAGGCGTGTTCTGGGTCGGCCGGCCGGGAGGAAAATTTAAGACTTGCCAGTACGACGATATCTGTCAGTGAATCGGAAAGCGAATGGACAGCGTCTGCCACCATAGCCGAACTGCGCCCCCAGATGCCAGCCGCAAACTTGACCGCACAGAGCAGGGTATTGAGAATCATGCCTTTGACCGTGATGTTGCGGGCAAAAGCTGAACGGGTTTGTAAATCCATAATTTAAATTTTATCATTTTTCATTTAGTAGCCAAACTAATGTTTTTTTGCTATAAATAATAAATATGAAATCAATTAAAAATGAAGCGGCTGTCCGCTGCCCCAACCATTGTGAACCTTTTGATGTAGAGTACTGGTCTTTGGTCAGCGCCGACCAAGATCCCGATTTAAAAGCTGCCATTATGGGCGGAGAACTCAATTTAGTGCAATGCCCGGAATGCGGTACGTTTTTTCACCACGACGGAGATTTGATTTATTTTGACGCGCCAGCGGAATTGTTGGTGTTTGTGTTCTCCGAAAAAGACCGCCAGCGCGAGCCAGAATTGCTGGCGCGTATGCAAAAAGATTATGAACTGATTAAAGATACCCTTTTAAAACAATTGAATATGGATTACCCACCCGTTTCCGTGTTTGGACTGGGAGCGTTAAAGGAAATTTTGCAGGCAGAAGAAAAAATGGCGTATGAATCAGAAGCCGTGGCCGCGGCTTGCGCGGCGGAAGGATTGCAAGTGGTTCGGTTAAAACCGTCCTACGCCAGAACGCATCATTTTCCTTTCTACGTTCCGGCTCCTGCTAAAGAAAAAACCGCTAACGATTACGCCGTTGCCGCCAGTAAAGTGCTTCAAAGCGGTTTAAACAGCTTGTTATTGCGCAACTTTGTGGATCGTATGAGCCAGGAGGGGGCGCAGCTGCCGCAAGTGTTATGATTTCCAGAATTCCTAAACAATATAGAGAACAGCTTTACGCCATCGGCGAATATGCCCAAAAACTGGGACTTAAAGCCTGGGTGGTGGGCGGCGCCGTGCGGGATTTTTATCTGAAGAAAAACACCTTGGACATTGATTTGGCTTTTGATGGAAACCAAGAGTCCGTTGCCGGATTTTGCGTAAAACGATGGGGAGGAGATAAGCGTAAATTTTCCCAATTTGGTACCTTTCGGGTCAATTTGGATAATGGCCTGAAATTGGATATGGTCCGCGTACGCAAGGAAACCTACCCGTATCCGGGGGCGTTGCCCGAGGTGGTTTTCTCTAAAGAAATGAAAGACGATTTGTTCCGCCGGGATTTTACGACAAACGCTTGGTGCCTTTCCATTTTGCCGCAAAACTTTGGGCAATCCTATGATCCGTTTGGCGCGCAAAAAGATATCGATGCCGGTTTGGTGCGGATTTTGCATGATAAAAGTTTTTTGGACGACCCAACCCGTATGTACCGGGCAGTGCGTTTTGCCGGGCGGTTCGGCTGGAAATTGGCGCCTAAAACCGAACGGCTGCTATTGACCGCCGTAAAAGAAGAATATCCGCTCCTTTTAACCCGCGAACGCTTTTGCCAAGAGTTTTTAAAAGTACTCAGGGAAAAACGTATTAAAGAAATTTTCTCTTTAATGGAAAAATACGATATGCTGAAATTCGCTTGGCCGGGGCTGCACTGGACGGAAGCCATGCAACGCGTTTCTTCACCTGAGGCGCGATTGGGCTTGATGGTTTGTTCGTTGGGGCAAAGCGGAGAGAATTTTTTAAAAACGCTTCATTTATCCAAAGAACTGACGCAGCAAATCGGCGGGGCATGGAAAATTACCCAGGAGAAGATGTGTCCTCTGGGAAATATTACAACGCTTCAGGGCGAGATCTTGCAAGCCGTGTTGCCCGGTTTGCCGCAAGTGGCGCTGGCGCCTTGTTTTATTCGGGGAGGAGAATTGAAAGGATTTGGACTGGCCGGCCGGAAAATCTCCGGTGCGTTAGACCGGGTACGCAAAGCGCAGTGGAACGGGGAGATTAAAAACCGGGAAGAAGCCGTCGCTCTTTTGATGAAGTAAGATATTCCTTTGCTAGCGCATTACATAAAAATCCCCCGTCTTATGACGGGGGATTTTTGTAAGGAAAGTCAGATAAGCCGTCTGCAGCAAGCAGAAGTTTTGTAAATAAATCCGGCCGGCTGGAAAAAGCAGCCGGCCGTCGGTTCCTCAGGCAAAAAGAAAGGGAATTGCCTTTCTTTTTGCCAGCTCCGTTTTGGTTTGCTTTAGTTGTAACCCCAATCAATAATCATTAATTAAGGTTATTTTAGTATAACTAATTTAAACTATTAATTCAAGCGGGTTTCTGATAAATACAACAAATCTTTATACCAATAAATTTTATAGATGGAAAAATAAAAAAACATTGCTATTACGCGGTACAAATATATGCTGTACAAATTCAGATAATAAGGTACAATAAGAAAAATGCTATTTTTCAAGCGCCGGATGTTGGGCGTGCGAAACTCGGCAAGGATTTGAAAATATCTTGCTACAGGTAACTTATATGAAAAAAATTCTTGTTTGTTGTTTTGCGTGGTTTTGTTTTTCTCATACGGCTGTACACGGTCAAAGTGCATATCAATTGGTAAAAGTAGCTCAACGAATCCAGTTCACGAATGCCTCCATGGCCAATATCAGCAGCTACATTCGGGCTCCTATTACCAGTGCGTTACTGGCGGAACACGTTGCTTTATTAAGAAAACCGACGGCTTATTACGCTTTCTCTAAAAATTATGTTT
The DNA here is from genome assembly GCA_944326765.1 of uncultured Elusimicrobiales bacterium. Lineage (GTDB taxonomy): Bacteria > Elusimicrobiota > Elusimicrobia > Elusimicrobiales > Elusimicrobiaceae > Avelusimicrobium. Next base: position 7,069 of record CALVFE010000025.1, read on the forward strand.
TTAGCAATAAACGGGGAGATCTCGAACTGCCGGAAGTGCACATTGTAGCCGTTTTTCCGGCTCCTATTTTAAATAGTCCTTCCACTTTATGGGGCAGTTATCATTATTTGCGGGTGCTGACTTCTTTGTCTCGCAGGCAGGGGGCCGTTAATCCTAAATTCGAAAAAGAATGGAAATCCGTCTTTCAAATCGGGGGATATAATGGCGTTCATCATATCGTAAACAAAAGCACATTAAAAACCATTTATCAAGAAATGAAACGCAAGGCCATTCAAAAAGGAGAAGTTTTTACAGTTAATTTAGATGAGTTGCAAAGAGAAGCGCCGGGATCCTTGCATCCTTTTCATGGGCGGCCGGAATATAGCGTATTGTTTCATAACGTAGATCGTCAATTGGATTTGTACCGTCAAGGGGGAATCCGAGCGATTGTTACCGATTATTTTAACGAATTGCAGCGAATTCATCAAATGTATCCCCAAAAAGCTCCTCAACCATCACAAGAAGTAGTGAATAATACGTTGCTGGAAGCCCAATTGTGGAGTGAAACTTTTGGACTGCGATGGCAATAAACTATTTCTAGGAAGATAATCAATCGGGAAGTTGCTTAATACCCGATAATTTGCCATAATAAAAGAAACAGGGGGAGGCTGTATAATTGTCTATACAGCTCTCCTTTAATTTTATTAATGGATTTGCTTTTTATAGTTATTTTTGTATTATTTTTTTGTTTATGATTGAAAACAATCTACCATTAATTAGCATATTAACTCCCGTGTATAACGCAGAACCGTTTCTGGCAGACTGTCTAAACGGGGTGCTGGCGCAAACCTATCGGAATATAGAAGTGATTTGCGTAGATGACGCTTCTGTAGATAAAAGTGCATTGATTTTAGAACAATATGCCCGGAAAGACAATCGCATCAAAATATTGAAACAATCCAGCCATCATGGTGTGGCGGTGGCGCGCAATTTGTTGCTGCAGCATGTGAAAGGAGAATATATTGCCTTCGTGGACGCGGACGATTTGGTGCTTCCTGTTTATGTGGAACAAATGTATCAAGCCGCTGCGCATACGGGGGCGGAGATTGTGCGGTGTTTGTACGATTTGTTGGATCACAGAACGGGACAAAAGATCTCCTGTGAGCTTAAATACAAAGAGTTTTGCCAATCCGTTCCTCCTCAAACAGCTATCCAGCGTTTACAAGCGGCGTTAGACGACTCTCAAGTATGGCTAAAACTCATTAAAACTTCGTTAATAAAAGAGAATCAAATCAGTTTTATCCCTCATATTTTACCGGAAGATATTTCTTTTGAAATTTTACTGTATCAATACGCCCGCCAGATAACCTTCGTAAACGAACATTTTTATACTTATCGAGTAGGGAATTTGAAATCAGCCTCCAGCAACCGCAGCCTTTGTGCATATGGAACGTTGGAGGCAATGGTTTTTTTATGTCAGGATCTGGTGCGCCGCAATTTAGTGGAAAGGCAATTTTATGAGAAAATTATTTCGCTGACGCTTCATGCCGTCAGAAGAATGAGAAAATATTCTCTTCCTGAAAAATATCCGGTGGAAAAAACTTGCCGGGAAGCGTTTCATATGATTGAAAAATTTTCAAGCTATTGCGGTCCGTTTAAACAACGTAAATATCAGCTGATGAGCCGAATCGCACGCGAGTTGACCGATAAACAATTGGCCTATTTGGCCTGTTTGATGCGGTAGCTACTGAAGGAGAGGAAAAATGAAAGGGATTATTTTAGCCGGCGGAACGGGCAGCCGTTTGTATCCTGCCACGTTTGCCGTTTCCAAGCAGCTTGTTCCAATTTATGACAAGCCGATGGTATATTATCCGTTGTCGGTGTTGATGTTGGCGGGGATACGCGATATTCTGATTATTTCTACGCCCAAAGATTTGCCTCTTTATAAACATCTTTTTGGAAGCGGGTCGGAATTCGGCATTAATCTCTCTTATATAGAGCAGCCCCGCCCGGAAGGCTTGGCACAAGCGTTTATTTTAGGAGCCGATTTTATCGGGGAGGATTCCGTTTGTCTGATTTTGGGGGACAATATCTTTTACGGGCGTGATTTAAAAAATTTAGTGAAAAAAGCCTCTGCCCAGCCTTCCGGCGCTACGGTTTTTGCGTATCACGTTAAAAATCCGACCGCTTACGGCGTGGTGGAAGTGGACGAAAACCAAAAGGCTCTTTCTATTGAGGAAAAACCCGTTTGCCCGAAATCCAACTGGGCGGTAACGGGACTCTACTTTTATGATAATCGGGTGGTGGAAGTAGCCAAAAACCTGAAACCTTCCGCCCGCGGGGAACTGGAAATTACCGCCGTCAACGAGTGGTATCTGAAACAAGGGGAGCTGAACGTGGAGCTGATGGGGCGCGGAATGGCGTGGCTGGATACGGGAACGCATTCCGACCTTATTAAAGCTTCTATGTTTATTGAAGCGTTGGAAAGCCGGCAGGGGCTCAAAATCGCTTGTTTGGAAGGGATCGCTTTTAAAAACGGCTGGATTGACGCCAAACAGTTGGCGCGTCGGGCTGAACTGATGAAAAATACGGAATATGGGCAGTATTTGGCCCATATCCCGGAGGATATGAAAAATGGATTTTTTTAGACCGAACATTGAAGGGCTGGCAGTTATTACGCCTAAAGTGTTTGCCGATCAGCGCGGTTATTTCTTTGAATCGTATAATGCCCAAGCTTGGCAGGAAGCGTGCGGCGGCGCGGTGTTTGTGCAGGATAACGAAAGTTTTTCCAAAAAAGGCACGTTGCGCGGCCTTCACTTCCAAAAACCTCCTTATACCCAAGCAAAACTGGTGCGCGTATTGGACGGCGTCGTGTGGGATGTGGCGGTGGATTTGCGTCGAGAAAGCCCGACTTTTGGCAAATGGTTTGGGGTAGAACTTTCCGCCGAAAACAAAAAACAGTTTTTTATTCCGCGCGGTTTTGCCCACGGATTTGCCGTCTTAAGCGAAACCGCCCGCTTTGCCTACAAGTGCGATAATCTGTATCACAAAGAAGCCGAGGGCGCGATTTTATTTACCGATCCCGAGTTGAACATTGATTGGAAGATTAATCCGGCGGAAGCCATCCTTTCGGACAAGGACTTGCAAAATCCGTCCTTTGCGTTTTATAAGGAGCATTCGTGTTTTTAATTACCGGAGCGAACGGACAGTTGGGCTTATGCCTAAAAGATTTATTGGGCGCTGACGGCGCTATCTATACCGACGCGGCGGATCTGGATATTACCGACTATGCGGCGTTGGAAGCCTTTGCCCAAAAACACACTTTTGACGCCGTCATCAATTGCGCCGCTTATACCAACGTGGATAAAGCCGAAGATGAACCCGAACTGGCATATAAGATTAATGCGGTAGGCCCGGCCAATCTGGCCAGGCTGTCTGCCCGGCTTCAGATTCCGCTCATCCATGTTTCCACCGATTATGTGTTTGACGGTACGGCTCATACGCCTTTAACCGAGGGAGATCCCGTCCGGCCTTTGGGCGTATATGGCAAAACCAAACGCGAAGGGGAAGAAGCCGTTTTAAAACAGGCGCATACGGCGGCGGTGATCCGTACGGCGTGGCTGTACAGCCCGTATGGCAAGAATTTTGTCAAAACGATGCTGAATTTGGGAAGCGCCAAGGAAGAAATCCGCGTGGTGGCCGATCAGATCGGCACGCCGACCTATGCCCCGCATTTGGCGGCGGCTATTCTGCGCGTACTGCCCCAGCTAAAAAAGGGGGAGAAGAACCTGTATCATTTTACGGATGAAGGCGTAGCTTCGTGGTACGACTTGGCCTATTACGCCGTGCGTCAGGCTGGGTTAAAAGCACGCGTATGGCCGATTGCTACTTGCGAATATCCCACCAAGGCCGTGCGTCCGGCTTTTTCGGTGCTCAACAAAAGCCGGATTAAAAAAGAATTTGGTTTGCAGATTGATCATTGGACGAAAGGAGTGGACGAATGCCTGAAAAAACTATCTTGATTACCGGCGGCGCCGGGTTTATCGGAGCGAATTTTGTTCCGTATTTTTTGGAAACTTTTCCACAGTACCGCGTCATTAATTTGGATAAATTAACCTATGCCGGCAATTTGGATCATTTAAAAGAGTGCGAAAACAATCCGCGCTATACGTTTGTTCAAGGCGATATCTGCGATGCCGAATTGGTAAACCGTTTATTTGAACAATACGATATTCGCGGCGTGTTCCACTTTGCGGCGGAATCCCACGTGGATAATTCCATTTCCGGGCCGCTGCCGTTTATCAAAACCAATATAGAAGGCACGTTTACGCTGTTGGAAGCGGCGCGCAAGCATTGGATGACGGCTCCCGGCCAGGTAAAACCCGGTTATGAGGACTGCCGTTTCCACCATATTTCTACCGATGAAGTGTATGGCTCGTTGGGGGAAACGGGGCTGTTTTCCGAAACGACTCCTTATGCTCCCAATTCGCCTTATTCGGCATCCAAAGCCTCCAGCGATTTTATCGTCCGTGCCTATCATCATACGTACGGTATGAACGTAACTACCAGCAATTGTTCCAATAACTATGGGCCCAAACAGCACGCGGAAAAGTTGATCCCTACGATTATCCGCAAGGCGCTTTCCGGCCAGCCGATCCCGATTTATGGCGACGGCAAAAACGTGCGCGATTGGCTGTATGTGCTGGATCATTGCAAAGGGATCGCCTTGGTGTGGCAGAAAGGACGGGCCGGGGAAACCTATAACATCGGCGGCCGCAACGAACGCAACAACTTGCAGATTGTAGATACCATTTGCGGGCTGTTAGACCAATTGAAACCCGCTCCGAACGGAAAATCTTACAAGACGCTTGTTACGTTTGTGAAAGACCGCGCTGGCCACGACCGCCGCTACGCCATTGACGCTACCAAACTGGAGACGGAACTGGGGTGGAAGGCCGAAGAAAATTTTGAGACGGGTATCCGTAAAACCGTGGAGTGGTACTTAAAGAAATGAAGCCGACAGCCGTGCATTTGCACTTGCATTACACAGAAAGGTGGCCTGAAATACAGAAGTATTTGCAGCATATAGAAGGGCACCCCTATCATTTGTATGTAACGCTGACGCAGGAAAATGAGTCGTTGGCAAAAGAGATTCAAACGTTTCACCCGCAAAGCACTGTTTGGCCGGCGGAAAACCGGGGATATGATGTGGGGCCGTTTATAGATTTTTTACATAAAGTGGATTTATCCCAGTATGATTTAGTATTAAAAATTCATACCAAGAGCAAATCCGGTTTACAAAAGACGTGGATTAACGGTTGGTGCATTACCAAGAAACGTTGGGTAAATTTGCTGATGGACGCATTGTTGGGTTCGGCCGAAATATGGCAGCGCAATGTGGCAGCGTTTAAAGAAGATCCCAAATTGGGAATGTTGTCTTCGCGGTATTTGATTACGTCGGAACCGGAATGTTCGGAGTATTTGCGGCCGGAAGTTGCGCGGGTAATGGCAAAAATGAATTTGCAGATGCCTGAAGATATTACGTTTGCCGCCGGTACAATGTTTTTGGTTCGTGCGCCGTTGTTGGAAAAGATAAAGGCGGCTTTTGGGATTGACGATTTTCCTGGAACGGATTCGTCCGTGCAGGACGGCACGCCGGCGCACGCGTTTGAGCGAGTATTTGGGTGCGTAGTCGTCGCGCAAGGGTACGAAATAAAAGGATTTGACAAAAATAGGTGGTTCGAAACGGGAGTAAAATTCCAGCGGTTTTTCAATTTGTTTTACAGCAATAATATTACCAGTTCAAACCACCAAATTATCAAAGTGTGTAAAATACCGGTCTATTATAAAAAAGTAGATGACGGAAAAAGAGGATAAAGAATGTTTAAATATCACGCATATAAGATTCTGCATAGCTTAAACCTTATTTCGGGCGAAAAATACGCACAGAAGCTTCGCAAATACGGTTTCAAAAATACAAAAGAATATAAAGCGGTTGTCAAATCTCATCTTTTCGACGCAGAATGGTATTTGCAACAAAACCCCGATGTGCGTCAGTCCGGGGTGGATCCTTTATGGCATTATTTAAACTATGGGTGGAAAGAAGGAAGGAATCCAAGTGCATTTTTTGACGGGAACCGATACCTTGTTAAAAATGCAAATGCGGCTTCTTCCAAGATGAACCCGTTGCTGCATTGGGTGTTATTCGGCCAAAAAGAACACCGTATGGGGGATAATGCCGTTTCTAAAAATAAGTCTAGCAATAAACTGGGCGTAATCTATACTTGTATTACGGGCGGGTATGACAATTTAATTCAGCATACCTACCGGGATTCGCGTTGGGATTATGTTTGCTTTACGGACAATCAACTTTTATTAAAAGAGAAAAAAGTCGGGCAGTGGAACATTAAACCGTTAAAATTTTCGGAATTGGATAATGTGCGCAACGCCCGCTGGCATAAGACGCATCCACATTTGCTATTTCCCAATCACCAGTGCAGTATCTGGTTGGATGGAAATATAGACGTAACGGGGGACTTCCTGTTTAAAAAAGCGGATTTGTGCATTAAGGAAAAGCGAATTTTGTCCGTTCCGGCGCACCCCAAAAGAAGCTGTATTTATGACGAAGCCATTACGGTAAAAGCCTTAAAGAAAGATTTTCCAGCCGAGATTGATTCGGAAATGACCGCTTTGAAAAAGGCGGGTTTTCCTCGGAATGTCGGTTTGAACGAAACCAATATCTTGTTTCGCTTCCATCACGATCCGGATTGTATTGCCATGATGGAAGATTGGTTTCATCTGATTCGCAATTATTCCCGCCGCGATCAGCTGAGTTTTAATTATGTAGTTTGGCGGCATCGTTATAAAATGAAAAACTTTTCGGAACCGATGGAAGTGCGGTATGCGCCGGAGAATTTTGCGATTGTCAAAAGCGAAACACACTCCGCCACGATGAATACGGCCTATCCGCTGACCATGACGATTATTATTCCAGTGTATAACGCGTTAGATGATTTGAAAACGACATTGGAAACCCTGCATCGTTCTAATTTGTCCAGACGGGTAAAAGTCTTGCTGATTAATGACGGGTCTGACGAAGAAACCAGCACTTTTCTAAGGAATTTTGTTCGTAAGAAAAAACAATATCGGCTGTTGGAAAACGAAAAAAATATGGGGTTTGTGAAAACCTGCAACCGCGGTATGAAAGAGGCCAATTCCGATATTGTGATTCTGCTTAATTCCGACGTGATGGTTCCCAAACGTTTTGAAGAAAGAATTAATGAATGCTTCAATTTCAGTCCTAAAATCGGCGTAGCCAGCCCGTTGGCGTCCAGCAGCGGTTTGTGGAATTTGCCGTATAAAGAGGGAATGACGTTTGAACAGATGGACGAGTTTGTAGAACGCAATTCGCTTATGGAGTATCCCGAAATTTTATGCCCGGAAGGTTTTTGTTTCTGTATCCGCAAACAGGTCATAGATGAGCTGGGCTATTTAGACGAAATTTTTGGACGCGGATATTGCGAAGAAACGGAATTTGCTATGCGCGCGATGAATGCCGGTTGGAAGACGGTGCTGATAGACAATCTGTATCTCTACCATAAGCGTCATGCTTCCTTTGGGGTGAGTACCCGCAAGGAACAAATCGAAAAAAACAAGAAGATCCTGTGGGGCAGATGGCAAAAACTCTATGACCGAAAAATGCAAAAAATCCAGATGCCGCTTTTAAAAGAGCGCATTCATAACCGGATTTATAATTCCGATTCGGATTTAAAATATAAAAAACATCGGGATATTTTTGTCGGAAAGCTGATGGATTACGCCAAATTCCCAAATATCGTAGTCAATAACACCTCCCGTAAGCCGACGGTTAATATCTTAATTCCCTCCATTAACCAAAAGGCGCTGACGGCAGGCCCGTTGGGGATTTTGTTCTTTGGCTACTTCTTGTGGCGGCAAGGGATTAACGTGCGCTTTCTGCTGACGGAGGTAAAAAGTTTTGATGTGGCGGCGCTGCACTCGGTAAAAGAACTGTCTGAAATGGCGGGCAATGTGGAATTTGAATATATTGGCGACCGAGATCAAACCACGTTGGAAATCAATGAAAAGGACATCTGCGTGGCTACACTGTGGAACACAGCCTATATAGCCGAACATATCCACGCCAAGTGCAAGAATAAAAAATTCATTTATATGATCCAGGATTATGAACCTATCTTCTATCCGAATTCTTCCATAAGCGCGCTGATAGAGGCTACCTACCGTATGAATTATAATGCGATGTTCTCTACGGATATTTTACGCAAATTTTTCAATGCGAAAGTATTTGTGGATATGCCCAAAAAAGAATCGTGTTCGTTTGATACGGCTTCGCTCCCCTATTTGCCGGACTTTGCCACTTTTAAGAAGAATCATCAAAACATCAAAAGGAAATTTGTCTTTTATGGCCGGCCGCACCGCGAACGGAATATGTTTGATTTGGGGTGCTATATAATTCAGCAGGCTATTGAACGGAAAATTTTGCCGGAAACGGAGTGGGAGTTTTACTCGGTCGGATACAGGGAACAGCGCATTCGCATGACTGATCAAACCACGATGAGGGCGCTGCCTTATATGTCCGTAAAAAAATATTCCGAACTTTTGGGAAAAATGGATTTAGGGCTGGCGCTCATGATGTCGCCTCACCCATCTATGATTCCCATTGATTTGGCGTTGTCCGGCGGGGTGGTGGTTACCAATACTTATGCCAATAAAACCGAGGAATTGTTGCAGGGCATTTCTAAAAATATATTGGCAGGGGCTCCGGATATAGAGTCTATTTTGCAAAAGCTGAAACAAGGCGCGCAAAAAGCGACGGATTTAAAGACCCGTTACGAAAATGCCCGGCATTCCTCGTATGTTACCAAATATACGGAGATGTTTACTCATAAACATCTGAAATGGTTTTATAAACTGTATCCCGAGTTTAAAAAACAAAAAAGGTAATCCAATATTAGGACGGCGCGGCTTACGGACGGAGCGAAATGAGATTTTTTAAAACGAAAACCGAAAAAAATATAGAACTGGTTAAACGGTCCGTTTTATTTAATGAGTCTTGGTATTTGGAACAAAATCCGGACGTAAAAGAAAGCCAGATGGACGCGGCCGAACATTATTACAAGTATGGCTGGCGGGAAGAACGGGATCCGTCGGATTTATTTAGTTCTTTGGAATATCTGTCGCTTAATCCGGACGTGCGGAAAATGGATATCTGTCCGTTGTTTCATTATGAAAAATACGGCCGGAAAGAGCGGCGAAAATACTGTTTTGGGCAAGATCCTTTACAAATAGAGCAGTATTGGACGCAGCGAGATAAACAGCCCGTGCGGGAAAAAGTGCATTATTCTTGTATGGTGGGGGAGTATGATAAAATCCGCCCCTATACTTATTTGGATCCGCAGTGGGATTATGTTTTGTTTACGGATCGGCCGGAATTAATCCGGCTTGAGAAGTATTTGCATTGGCAAGTCCGTCCTTTGTATTATACCCAGGCGGACAATATCCGCAATGCCCGGTGGCACAAAATGCACCCGCACATTTTGTTCCCGCAGTATAAGTATAGTATTTGGGAGGATTCCAATCATAGTGTAACGGCTCCTTTTATCTATACTATGGCGCAGCGCCACATCGAAGAAGGACATTGGTTGGCGGTTTCCCGGCATCCGCAGCGGGATTGCGTGTATGAAGAAGCCCAGGCGTGCATTGAACTAGCAAAAGATGATCCGAAAATCATTCAAAACCAGATCGGCGAAATCCAAGCGGAAGGCTTTCCCGAGCATTATGGTTTGTTTGAAACTTTTTTGATGTTTCGCCAGCACCATCAACCGGTTTTGAAAGAGGTAATGGAGGACTGGTGGCGCCAGGTAGAAAAATTTTCTTACCGGGATCAGCTGAGTTTTACTTATGTACTTTGGAAACATCATTTTACTTGCTATCCGTTTGCAGCCCAACCGTTACGGGCTTATCCGGAAGCTGTAGCGATATTTCGTCATAAGCGTAAAAAGAGATAAGAGGGAGAAATGTTATGGCTGACTTAGAAAAAACACCTTCAGAAAATACCCCAGCGGCAAAGACGGACGGGAATGTGGTTTCCTGCCCGGATAATGTGACGCTTCGAAAAGAAATTAGCGGGGAGAATAACATTGTCCAGATTGCGCGCCCTCAAAATGATAGTTCTTTGGATATTTTTATCAATGGAAACGGAAATCGTATAGAGATCGATTCCGCCATCAAGTTTAACAGATTGGTCATTCGTATTGGAAGCCATGTCAAAATCAATAATTCCAAGATTATAATTGGGAAAGATTTTTCCTGCCGGTCGGCGGAAATGTTGCTTTATTCCCATAATGCTTCTTTGCGTATAGGGCAAGATTGTATGCTGGCTATCTATATTCACTTTAGAATTGGCGAATTACCACATTTGTTGTTTGATACGGAAGGAAACTATATTGATAAACCCAAAGGAATTGTAATTGGAGACCATGTGTGGATTGGGGATAGCTCTTATATTTTAAAAAATGCCACTATAGGGAGTGGTTCCGTGGTGGGAATTGCCAGTGTGGTCACAAAAGCATTTTCGGAGGAGAATGTGGTCATTGCCGGTAATCCCGCACGCATCTGTAAACGGAATATACATTGGGAGAGAAATAAGGGGCAAGTGGATAAAGATAGTATATTTTATAAGAATCTACCAGATGAATTAAAAAAATAGTAAACCATTACAAGGGAGTAAATTTTAAAAAATGAAAATAGGGATTATCGGAACGGGATATGTGGGGCTTCCCAGCGGGGTAGGATTTGCTGAGCTGGGGCACAGCGTTGTGTGTGTGGATAACAATAAGGCAAAAATTGATGCCTTAAATAAAGGGAAGTTGACCCTTTATGAAAATGGACTGGCCGATTTATTTAAAGCAAATACGGAACAAGGCCGCCTGCGGTTTACCACTTCTATGAAGGAAGCCGTACAGGAAGCGGATTTGGTAATTATTGCGGTAGGCACGCCGCCGGATCCGATTACACATGAAGCGGATTTGCAGTATATTTACGCGGCGGCCACCGAACTGGCGGAGCACTTAACCGGTTATACGGTCATTGCCAATAAATCCACCGTTCCGGTAGGTACGGGGGACGCGGTGGAAAAAATTATTTCCACCAAAAATCCAAAAGCCGATTTTGATGTGGTTTCGCTGCCCGAATTTTTGCGGGAAGGTTTTGCCGTGCAGGATTTTTTTAATCCCGACCGGATTATCTTAGGAACCAATTCCGAAAGAGCAATCGCCTTAATCAGTAAATTATATGAACCGTTTAAAGAAAAAACGCCTTTGCTGATTGTATCGCGCAAATCCAGCGAAACCATTAAATATGCTTCCAACGCTTTTTTGGCGATGAAAATTCATTATATCAATGAAATCGCCAACTTTTGCGAGAAATCCGGCGCCAACGTGGCCGAAGTGGCCAAAGGAATGGGGTTGGATACGCGCATTGGAAACCGCTTTTTAAATGCCGGCATTGGCTTTGGCGGAAGCTGTTTTCCGAAGGATACGATGGCTATGGCGCATATGGCTAATAAGTTTGGTACGCGTATAGAGCTGATTGAAACGACTATTTCAGGCAACCAAAAACGCAAAAAAGAGATGGCGGATCGTATTTATCAATCGCTGAAAGATATTAAAAATCCCAAAGTGGCGGTTTGGGGGCTGGCTTTTAAGAACGGAACCGACGATTGCCGCCAAAGCCCGGCGATGGATATTATCAGGGAATTGCTCCAAAAAGACCTTTCCATTACGGCCTATGACCCCAAAGCGATGGAAACCGCCAAAGAAATTTTAGGCAATAAAATTCAATATGCTTCCAGTATGTATGAGGCGGTGAAAAAAGCCGATGTGTTGGTTATTTTGACGGAATGGTCGGAATTTTCCGCGCCGGATTTTTCCGAATTGGGAAAACTGATGAAGAGAAAAATCATATTTGATCTGCGCAATATGCTTTCTTGCGAAGATGCCCTTGAACAACAGTTCGAATATCATTGTATCGGCCGGAAATGTGCCTGAGTCAGGGGAGAGTATGGATTCTTTATTTGTTCCTAAAATAGATCATGTGGGGAAGCAAACCTATTCCGCACCGGATTTGTTGGTTTCCAATCCCAAGCAGACGGTAATCGGTTCGTTTACTTCCATTGGAAGGCGCGTGCGGATTGGGCATGGAACGCACCCGCAGCACTATCTTTCCACGTCGCCTTATCTATATTTAGACCGCTTGGGGTATAAAACGGCTAAAACCCCTTCACATAACGAATGGGAAGTGTTAGCGCCGGTTTATATCGGGAGCGATGTATGGATTGGAGATGATGTTTTGATTAAAAACGGCGTTACGGTCGGGCATGGCGCCATTATTGGCGCAAAATCAGTGGTAACAAAAGATGTGCCCCCTTATGCCATTGTGTGTGGAATTCCAGCCAAGGTGCTGCGATATCGGTTTTCGCCCGATATAATTAAAAAATTATTAAAATTAAAATGGTGGACGTTGCCGCATGCAAAAATCAAACAGATTCCTTATGACGATATCGCCAAGGCAATACGGGTTATAGAACGATTTAGAGTTAAATAAATTCATTTTCAGGTTATATTATGCAATATAAAAAGATTCTCATGCAGAATGCGATTATAAAAAATTTTCTTCGTATGTGGCCGTATATCAAGCCCTATTGGTTTCGGGCGGCGCTGGGCGTGGCGCTGACGGTGCCGGTAGGGGCGCTGGACGGTGTGGTGGCCATGTTTTTAAAGCCGTTTATGGATAAAGTAATGGTGGATAAACAGCCGCATTTTTCCGCCATGATTCCTTTTCTGATTGTCGGATTTACGGTGGTGCAGGGAACGCTTATTTATGCGTCTAACTATTTAAATACCTGGGTGGCCAATAAGATTACCATCGGCGTCAAACGCAAACTGTATGATAAACTTCTTTCTATGGATACTTCTTATTTTGACCATAATAATTCCGGTACTATTTTGGCGCGTTATTCCCACGATGCGGAAACCGCTTCCAACGGGCTGATTGATAATTTAAAACAGTTCCTCTCTAAGTCTTTTTCTTCCATCTCTCTGGTATGTGTGTTGCTGTACAATTCCTGGCAGTTGGCGATTATTGCCATTGCGGTATTGCTGTTTTTTATTTATCCGATGGCCGTAGTGCGGAAAAAAATGCGGGATATTATGACAAAGACGGTGGGAAACCTCTCTTATGTGATGACCATATACAACGAAACCTTTTCCGGCAATAAAACCATTCGCTCGTTTACGCTGGAAGAAGAATTTCGGAATCGCTTTCGCAATGTTACGGATATGAGTTTCTCGCTGGCGATGCGGCTGGTGAAAGGAACCAACTGGCTGTCGCCGCTGATGCATATTATTATGTCAATCGGGATTGCTTTGGTCATTGGGTACGGGAGCTATCTGATCGTCAGCGGAACGATTACCAGCGGTAACTTTGTGGCGTTTATTGCGGCTTTAATGATGTTATATACGCCGCTTAAATCAGTAGGGAATAACTATATTTCCATTCAGCAGTCATTTCTGGCGATAGACCGTATTTTCAACATCTTGGATTTACAGCCCAATATCAAAGATTTGGCCGAAGCCAAAGAATTGACCGAAGTAAAGAAAAACATCACTTTTGAACACGTATTTTTTACTTATAGCCGCGGACGGGAAGTGCTGCACGATATTAATTTGGAAATTCCCGTAGGCAGCACCTTGGCGTTGGTGGGAAATTCCGGCGGCGGTAAAACCACTATATCCGCCCTTTTGCCCCGGTTGTATGATGTGAAGAAGGGGGCTATTAAAATTGACGGTTCCGATATCCGGGATATTTCCCAAAAATCATTACGCCGGAATATCGCGATGGTGTTTCAGGACAATTTCTTGTTTTCCGGCACGGTGCGCGAAAATGTAATGTTGGGAAATGAACAGGCCGACGAGGCCACTATCTGGCAGGCGCTGAAGGATTCTTGCTTGGACGATTTCGTAAAAGGGCTTCCGCAGGGCTTGGATACGCAGATCGGAGAACGCGGGATCCTGCTTTCGGGCGGCCAGAAACAACGCTTGGCCATTGCGCGCGCGTTTGTTAAAAACGCTCCTATTGTTATTTTGGATGAGGCCACCAGCGCCTTGGATAACAAATCCGAAAAAGTGGTGCAGGAAGCGTTGGATAATTTGATGAAAAACCGCACCGTCATTGTGATCGCCCACCGATTAAGTACCATTCAAAATGCGAACAAAATCGTGGTAATTAACGACGGAAAAGTAGCCGAACAGGGCACGCATGAGGAATTGCTCAAGCTGCACGGAGCGTATTATTCCCTATATTCCATGCAATTTAAAAAGCAGGAAACGCCGAAATAAATGGGTTATGTATCAAGCGAGTGATATTGAGGTTTTTATTTTTGCCCACAACCGCGCCTCTTTTTTGCGGGAAGCGTTGGACTGTTATTTCCGGCAGACGGTGGCGGGGTTTCGGCTGGTTATTCTGGCGAATGCGCCGACTCCGGAAGTGGTGCAGGTGGCTCACGAGTATGCGGCTAAAGGGGCGGAACTGGTTTTGGAGCCGAGTGTTCTGAATGTACACGGTTGCGTGCGCCGCTGTCAAGAATTAGCTTCTCGTTCGATTACTGTTATGGCGCACGATGACGATTGGGTGCATCCGGCTTATTTGGAGACTTTGCTGAAATGTTATAACCAAAATCCGGAAATCCGCATGGCGCTGTCGGCGATGGGGGAGTGGGATAAACAGGCTTTTCCCAAAGAATATCACTTGCGGGGATATTTGCTGAATCAAGCGGAATTTTCTGCCTATATTTTCATTGGCGAGCCGTTTGCGTTTAGTTCCAGCAGTTATAAAACGGAAATTTTAAAAAAAGCCCCGGCGCCGGATTTCGCCCGTTATGGAAAAATCAATGATGTTCCCTTTATGTTGGGCGTCTGCGGTGGCGGCCGGGCGGCGGTGTTGCAATTTCCGTTTGTCAAATGCCGCACCCATCAAGCGCAGGACAGCCGTACTTTCTCCACCGGCCCTACCGCCCGACAATGGATTGAATTGGATTTGTGCCATAAAGCGATGATGAGTCGCGGCGGTAAAAAAATGAGATGGGCTTATATCTGCAATGCATTCCACCGGTTAAAAACGGGTTGGCGCGATTGGTGCTTGTGTGAACACGAGAAGATGACGTTTTCACAGTATTTAAGATTAGCCCGGCAAATGGGCGCATTGGACACGAAACGGCGGCTGTGCGGATTTTTGCTGCGCGGCGGTGTACGAAAAGCGTTATTAGATGTTCTGTGT
The DNA here is from genome assembly GCA_944326765.1 of uncultured Elusimicrobiales bacterium. GTDB lineage: Bacteria > Elusimicrobiota > Elusimicrobia > Elusimicrobiales > Elusimicrobiaceae > Avelusimicrobium. Next base: position 22,420 of record CALVFE010000025.1, read on the forward strand.
CCGTTTCAAAAAATATTATTAAAATAAATTATTCTTGCTTAATTTTATTTCAAATTATAAATGAAAAATCTCCGAATCAGTCCGGGGATTTTTTATTAACCAGACTTTCCACAATACTAACATCGGTAAATCGAAAGCCCAAGGCCGTATTGTAGGGGAAAGGCGGACAAGTTCGCTTGGTCGGTACAAGCACAGGGTTTTCTGACGGGAATAACCTTGCGCGCCCCAACAAAAAACCACGCTTTCGCGTGGTTTAAATGGTG
>CALVFE010000026.1 GCA_944326765.1 uncultured Elusimicrobiales bacterium
AGCCTGCCGCGGTGGTAACGCCGGCACCGACTCCGGCGGCAGCTCCGGTACAGGCCGCTCCTGCTCCGGTCGTGGCCCCCGTGGTACAAGCGCCCGTAGCTCAGCCTGCGCCCAAAGCAGCAGCCTTGGATGAAGCCACCGTTACGAAAGAAATCGTAAAGATGGTGGCTGAAAAGACGGGTTATCCGGAAGATATGCTGGACTTGGATCTGGATATGGAAGCCGATCTGGGGATTGATACGGTCAAACAAGCCGAACTCTTTGCTGCAATGCGCGAACATTACGGCATTGCTCAGCAGGAAGGCATTCAGCTCAAAGACTATCCGACGATCCGCCACTGCATCAATTTTGCACTGTCCAATGCCGGTAAACCGGCAACGGTACAACCCACCCCGGCCGCGCAACCCGCGATGACTGCTCCTGCGGCTCAACCCGCGCCTGCGGCGGCGGTAACGCCCGTGGTGCAAGCGTCAGTTGCTCAGCCTGCCGCGGCGGCCGCGCCCAAAGCAGCAGCCTTGGATGAAGCGACCGTTACGAAAGAAATCGTAAAGATGGTGGCTGAAAAGACGGGTTATCCGGAAGATATGCTGGAACTGGATCTGGATATGGAAGCCGATCTGGGGATTGATACGGTCAAACAAGCCGAACTGTTTGCCGCAATGCGCGAACATTACGGCATCGCCCAGCAGGAAGGCATTCAGCTCAAAGACTATCCGACGATCCGCCACTGCATCAATTTTGCACTGTCCAATGCCGGTAAACCGGCAACGGTACAACCCACCCCGGCCGCGCAACCCGCGATGACTGCTCCTGCGGCTCAACCCGCGCCTGCGGCGGCGGTAACGCCCGTGGTGCAAGCGTCAGTTGCTCAGCCTGCCGCGGCGGCCGCGCCCAAAGCAGCAGCCTTGGATGAAGCGACCGTTACGAAAGAAATCGTAAAGATGGTGGCTGAAAAGACGGGTTATCCGGAAGATATGCTGGAACTGGATCTGGATATGGAAGCCGACTTGGGAATTGATACGGTCAAGCAAGCCGAACTGTTTGCCGCAATGCGCGAACATTACGGCATTGCCCAGCAGGAAGGCATTCAGCTTAAAGACTATCCGACGATCCGCCACTGCATTAACTTTGCCTTAGCCAACGCCGGCGGACAGCCTGCGGCGGCAGTAACGCCTGCGGTTCAGCCCGCTGCGGTAACTGCTCCCGTACAACCTGCTGTGGCTGTCAGCACGCCGGTAACGCCTGCGGTGCAAACGCCAGTTGCTCAGCCTGCCGCGCCTGCAGAACCTACTCCGAAGTTGGCCAAAAAACCGGAACACGTGGTGGCCGAACACATCGGCGCGCCGCAAGCGGATGCGCTGATCACGAACCCGACCGCTCCGATTGAAAAACGCGTTTCTTTGGCGGAACGCCCGGAACGCGAAGGCTATCAAGGCGAACACTGCCACGAAAAGAAACTGCGCTATGTAACCACCGTGGCCGATGCGCCGCTGACCGAGCGCGAAAACAGACGTTTGTCCAAAGACCGCACGGTGCTGTTGTTTGCGGACAGTTCGCAGCTCATCAAAGCCTATCAGGAAGAATTTAAAGAACTGGGCGTAAAATACCATGTATTTACCACGCTCAAAACCCGCAGCAAAAATACGACCATCGTAAATTGGGAATCGTACGAAGAAACCGAAGCGGCTTTGAAAGATTACGCCGCCGAAGATCCCAATATCCAAGGTATCGTATATCTGTTGGGTGCGTCGGTTAAAAAGTTTGACAAGAAAGCCAGCCCGCACGCCGAACTGACCAAATATGTGATGCCGCTGTTTATTGCGCTTCGCGTGTTTGAAAAAGGGCTTGCCAACCGCCAGGACGCCGATACGTTCTTTGCAGTCAACACCAAGATTGACGGTAACTTCGGTTACACCACTAAGGATGAGTTCAACCCCATTGTGGGCGCGCTTACCGGTGGTACGACCTGCTTCCGCAAAGACGTGTATGAACGTACGGGCGCCATCTCCAAATTGATGGACTTTGAGCCCACGGCCACGCCGGACGAAATGGCTCAGAAAACGATGGACGAAGTGTTGCACGGCGATATGCGCCTGATGATCGGTACGCGCGACAATGTACGCTCTACCATCCTCTCGCTGCCGACCCGTCTGGACAGAAGCGTCAAACACTTTGACCTCGCCGGAAAAACCATTATCTTCACCGGTTCCGGCCGCGGTATCGGCGCAATGCTCTCGCAGAAAATCGCCGCCCAGTACCACAGCAAGATCATCGTCTTGGATATCATTGAAATTCAAGAGAAAACGCCGCTGTGGGCTTCTATGAACGAAGCCGAACTGGCCGCGCTCAAAAAGCAACTCTGGGAAGACCTGAAGGCCGATAAAACCCAAAAGGCTACCCCGGTGCTGTTGGAACGCGCCTTTGGCCGCGTGAAAGACTCTATCACGCTTTATAACAACTTGCAGAAGCTGCGCGACCTGGGCAGCGAAGTGGAATACTATCACTGCGACGTGATGAATTCCTCTATGATGAAGGAAGTCTGCACCAAGATCAAAGCCAAAAACGGCCGCGTGGACGGACTGATCCACTTTGCCGGATTGGAACGCTCCAAGCTGATTTACGATAAAGATCCGGCGGAATACTACCGTATCTTTGACGTTAAAGCCACCAGCTTTGCCACGTTCCTGGCCAACAACATCGTGCGCGACGACGGCTTCTTCGCTTTCGCGTCCTCTATTGCCGGCAAATACGGCAACCTTGGCCAGAGCGACTACGCCAGCGCCAACGATTACCTGGCCAAATCGGCCCTGTCCTTGTCCAACCAAGGCTATCGCGCCATCAGCATTGCCATGAGCGCCTACAAGAACGTAGGTATGGGCGTGCGCGCCGGCGTGGAAACCTTCCTGCGCTCCAACGGAGTGGACTTTGTGGATCCCGAAGACGGTATGCAGATCTTCCTGGACGAAATCGTCTATGGACAAGTACCGGAAATCGTACTGACGGGTTCGCTGGGCCGCTTGGACTGGGATCATCAGCTGAAATTTGAATGGGAAGAAATCGGAGCCGACGAAGCCGGCTCCGACGACGCCCCCAAAGGAGGTTCTTCCGCTCCGACCGCCCCGGCCGCTCCCAAAGCTGCCGCGGTGGATGCGTCTAAAGCCACACACTTTTTGGGCAACGTAACGTCCTTGCAAAAGGGTTCGGAAATCCATTTGGAAAAAGAATTTAATTTGGATTCCGATCCCTATCTGGCCGACCACGCCATTGAAGGCACGCCGTACGTGCCGGGCGTGATGGGCATTGAAACCTTTATGGAAACGGCTACGGCTCTTACGGGCCATGTGCCGCAGGGACTGAAAGACGTACACTTCTACCTGCCCATTAAGCTCTTAAGAAACCGCCCGCAGGCCGTACGCGTAATTGGAAAAGCTTCCGGCAACGAAGCGTCTATGGAAATTGAATCCGACTTTATCAACAGCAAAGGCGTAAAGATGGGCAACACCCGCAGACACTTCACCGCCAAAACGCTGGACGGATTTACCTCCAACTGGGCGTCCGTCAAAGCCGAAGCGATGACCGGGCTGACCGCTCCGATGAGCGTGAGCAAAGAAGAAATTTATCAAAAATACTTCCACGGCCCGTCTTTCCAAGTGCTGGCGGGTATTGTACGCGTGGATAAACACGCGTCGCTGGCGGTGTACAACACTACCCCGCGCCCGCAGTGGAACGACGGTCCGCGCACATTGCTGGCCAACCCGATGCTCATTGAAGCCGCTTTCCAGTGCTGCGGTTTCCAGGATATGAGCGTGGAACACAAGATGACGCTGCCCGACGGTATTGCCGAAGTGGCCGTGTTTAAGAAAGAAGTTCCTCCGGCCCAGTTGTACTTGTATGGTGTAAACCGCGGCAACACGGCGGACGGCAAAACCTTGCACGATGCGTATGTGTTTGACGCCCAAGGCGAAGTGTGGGTGGAAATCCACGGTTATCAGGCCATTGGCCAGTAACCGGCTGGGGCGAAATGTCCTGCCAAATTAAAGAAGTTGATTTAAACAGTCTGCCTCCGGCTGACGAAATCCTGAGTGAACGGGAACAGGCGTTTTTTCAAACGCTTCGTTTCCCCAAGCGCAGGGTGGAGTGGCTCGGAGGCAGATTTGCGTTAAAAGAGCTGGTGCGCGGGGTAAGCCAAGCCGCGTGGAAAGAAATTGAACTTTTGCCCGGATCCACGGGTAAGCCTATTTTGCAAATAAGGGGGGAAAAGAGCCCCTTGGCTTTTAGCATTACCCACAGCAGCGGTTGGGCGGCGGCGGCCGTCAGCGAAGATACGCCTTTCTTGGGCATTGACCTGGAAAAAATAGAGCACCGCATAGACGCGTGGGCCAAAGATTTTTTTCATCCGTCCGAACTGACCGGTACGGGGGATGCTTTTTTAACCGCCCTGTGGACGCAAAAAGAAGCGGTGGTAAAATTGCTGGGTACGGGTCTTTCCTTAAACAGCTATGACGTACGCTGTATCAACGGAAAGCCTTTTTTCTTTGGCGCGGCGCTGGAAGCTTACACCCGGATCGGATCGCCTTCTATTACGCTTCAAACCGGCGAGCGAATCCCGGGCTTTATGTTTACGGCGGCCTGCGGGCAATGAGCCTTATTATTTAGTAAAATATAAGGTATATAGATTTCGGAGGGACTATGATAGAACTCTTTGAAGATCCCAGACAAGACAAGCCGTCGGATCAACCCGCTCCGGCCAGTTTGGTAAAATTTAGACAAGTTTCCCAAGACGCCTTAAAAGGCGCCGGCGAGGCGCGTATCAAAGCCCAAAAAGACAAAGGCAAGATGACCGCCCGCGAACGTATTTCCTACCTATTGGACAAAGACAGCTTTCTGGAAATTAAAAGTTTAATGGAAAGCTCCTGCAGCGATTTCGGCATTAAAGACAAACATATCAAAGGCGACGGCGTCATTACCGGGTTTGGCCGCATCAACGGCCGGGAAGTAGCCCTGTTTGCGCAGGATTTTACCCAGTTAGGCGGTTCGTTGGGCTTGGCGCACGCCAAAAAAATCGCCGCGCTGATGGACCGCGCCCTGGAAGCTAAAATACCCGTCATCGGACTCTTTGATTCCGGCGGCGCGCGTATCCAAGAAGGGGTGGACAGCTTAAACGGGTATGGCGAAATTTTTTACCGCAACGTAAAAGCCTCCGGCGTGATCCCGCAGATTTCCGTTATTTTAGGCCCGTGTGCGGGCGGCGCGGCGTATTCCCCGGCGTTGACCGATTTTATCTTTATGGTGGAAGGCATCAGCCATATGTTTATTACCGGGCCGGGCGCCGTTAAGGCCGCTACCGGCGAAGAAGTGGATTTTGATACGTTGGGCGGCTCTCGGCCGCACAGCGAAAAAAGCGGCGTGTGCCAGTTTGTCGCCAAATCGGAGCAGGACTGCTTCCGCCAAGTGCGCGAACTGCTTTCCTTCTTGCCGCAAAACTGTGAAGAAAAACCCCCGCTGGATACCACCAGCGATCTGGTGGAACGCAGCGTACCGGTGCTGGAACGCGTGTGCGAGATGGATCCTAAAAAGGCGTTTCGCATTCATCACGTCATTTGGCGTTTGGCCGATGATTACGGATTTTTCGAAATTCATCAGAACTTTGCCAAAAATGTGGTAACCGGTTTTATCAGACTCGGCGGCCATGTAGTCGGCGTAGTAGCCAATAACCCGGCTTGCTTGGGCGGCGCGCTGGACAGTGACGCCAGCGATAAAGCCGCGCGCTTTATCCGCTTTTTAAATGCGTTTAATATCCCGCTCTTAACCTTGGTGGACACCGGCGGTTATCTGCCCGGCGTGCAACAGGAACACGGCGGCATTATCCGCCACGGGGCGAAGCTCCTGTATGCCTATTCCGAAGCGTCTATCCCGAAAGTAACGCTGGTGCTGCGCAAGGCGTATGGCGGAGCGTATATTGCGATGGGTTCCAAATACCTGCGCGGGGATTTTAACTTTGCATTCCCCAGTGCGGAAATTGCCGTTATGGGCCCGCGCGGCGCGGTGGAAATTTTGTATTCGCGTGATTTGAAAGCGGAAACCGATGCGGCGAAAAAAGAAGCTCTTAAACAAAAAATGACGAAAGAATATTCCGATAAATTCGCTTCTCCTTATCAAGCGGCGACCAACGGTTCCATCGACGAAATTATCGAGCCGGCCGAAGCGCGTACCAAGATTATCCGCGCATTTGATGTGCTGAAAAACAAGCGGGATCCGCACCAAAATCCGCACAAAGGAAATATCCCCTTGTAAGCCAGTAGCTGATTTAAAAATCCCGCCCCCAAATACGGGCGGGATTTTTTATTGTTCCAACATAGTTTTACTACTTAAAAATATCCGGTTTTTAAACCGGATATTTTTGTGTTTTCTATCGTTTGCTGCGTCTTATCATATTATGAATTTTGTCATTGAAAGCGGTTTCTCTCAGCAATTGTTCCAGCGTGATGGCCATACGGTATCGCCAATAATGCTGCGGATCTGCCGGTATATTGATGCGTTCGGTATGCGGATCAGGGGTGCGGAGATGCTCGTTGATTGAAGTCCAGTCCTGCCAGGAAATAAGCGCCAGCATAGAGGGGCTTTCTAAGTGCATTTGCAATATCTTTTCGCAAGTGCCGGTATCCGCTTGCGCGGGAGCTTCTGAGGAATGCCCCAATACTTCGTTCCAAAAGCGTTGGGTAAGCGCAGGCGTTTCTTTCCACCAGCCGCGCAGTACCGACATATCGTGCGTGGAAGGCGTTGCTACCGACAAATACGGATATTTGCTTGTGTCGGCAAAAGTTTCGCCTGCGTGTTTGGGCATACGTTGTATTTCCAATGATAGAATTTGGAGCCGATCGAGTACATAGGGTACGCAATCCGGAATCATTCCCAAATCTTCCGCACAGGGCAACATACGCGTAGCCTGCGTCAGAGCCGGTAGTTTTTTAAGCGCTTCTTCTTGCCAAAATTGATTGTGCCGGCGGTAAAAATACTCGTTATACAGGCGGGTAAAAGCCTCTTTTTCATTAGCGTTTAGCGCACGGAAAGCCGAATCTCTCAGCGCGGCGATTCGCGGATGGTATTTGGTCGGATCGCGGTGATCGCTGACGAACAACACATTGGCCGCCAGCGCATATAAGCCGTTTCTCAAACGCAAAGATTTTTCGTCCGTTTGGCGGGCGAAAGCGGCTTCTATTTTTCGTTGGGTGTCATATTCCGGCAGTAAATCGTATAATCCGCCGGCAGCAGGGGTAAGGTAATTCTTTTTGGCGAAGGAAGCCAGATCCCCTAACTTTTCAAATAAAACTTGTTCGGAAATATACGGGCGCAGATATTCGGTATTAAAGGGCAAACCAAAACGTTCAATTTCCTGCGAGCTTAAGGGTAACGCCGGAGAGAATTGCCCTAACAATCCTTGTACGCTGTGGGAGGGAATCTCCCAAATGCGAAAGAATCCCAACAGATGATCCATACGATATGCGTCAAAATACTGTGCCATATGGCTGAAACGCTGTTGCCACCAATGGTAGTTGTCTAAAGCCATGATTTTCCAGTTATAAGTGGGAAAACCCCAGTTTTGACCAGTGGCGGAAAAATCATCGGGCGGTGCACCGGCCTGGGCGTCTAAATGAAAAAGGTTCCTTTCCGTCCAGGCTTCTACGCTATGAGGAGCAACCCCAATGGGAATATCCCCTTTCAAAATGACGCCTTTTCGACGGGCGTATTGGGCGGCCTCTAACAGTTGGCTGTGCAACAGGTATTGAACGTAATACCAAAAGCTTACGTCGTTGTAATCAGGAGCCCCGGGCATACAGAATCTTTCCATATCGGTTCGGGAATAAAAAGCAAATTGCGGCCAGGTATTAAAATCGGCGCTGCGGTAGCGGTCCCGCAGTACGCAGAACATGGCATAGGGATCGAGCCAATGACGGTTTTGCTCGTAAAACCGGGCAAACGACGGGGAGGATAAGAGTTGCTTCCCTTCTTGTCGGAAAGCTCCTTTTAAACGTTCTGTTTTTAACTGCAGGGCGGCTTCGTAATCCAATTGCGGCAGCGCATTTAAGGCGGCGCGTTGTGTCTCAAAACGTTTGGCGGTATGTTTGTCCGGCGCGGGCAATAGGCGCATGTCGGCGTAGAGCGGGTGCAGCGCGTATATGGAAATGGCTTTATAGGGATATGAATCCCGCCAAGTACGAGTAAGCGTGGTATCGTGAAGCGGCAACAATTGAATGATATGTTGGCCGGTTTTTTCTGCCCAGTCCACCAGTAGTTTTAAGTCTCCGAAATCGCCGGTTCCCCAACTGTCTTGGCTCCGCAAAGAAAATACGGGAATTACAGTGCCCGCCACCCGCAAAAAATTCTCTTTGCCAAATTGCGGGCGCAAATCATTTTCTTCCCAGACCTGACCTCTTTTTATGTCCGGTTCGCAGAGCCGTCGGTTTGCGCCTTGTTCCCAAAGAATACCGTCTGAATTTTTGACGATAAACTTATATTCAATGGGATAAGTCAATTCGTCTGCGGAAAATGCTATTTCCCATTCGTTATATTCCTTTTCCTGTAAGGGAAGCGCCCGATCGGGATTCCAAGCTCCCCACTTGGGATCCGATCCGCATAGAAATAATTTCCCGTTCCCCGGCTGCGGCGTTTGGGCGTGTAAGATAATCGTACGCGGAAAAAGAACAAGCGGCTGATCAGGTTTATGTTCCCGCGGAAGGAAAACATCTGTCGCGGCGGAGGAATATAACCAAGAGGCTTGCGGCAAATTCCGCCATTGATCTTGTAAAAAATAATCGCTGGCGGCCGGATTTAAGTGTAAATGCCGCGTCACAACATTCCATTCGCGTTGAATAAGACGCGCCCCGTTGCGCACTTCATAATAATAGGCTAGGTGAGCCGGTTGTTTGAGTAATAATTGTATTTCTCCTGTCCAATTTTCGCCGTCCTGCGTGGTAAGCGGAATATTGATTTTGCGTTCATTTGCCGAAGCATTCGCTCGGTATAATAAAACGTGCAAGCTTTCTCCCCAAACTGTCTTATATGAGATGTGAAAAGTAATTTTCATAAATTACTCCTGCCGGGCTGGCCGTTCGCATACCCAAAAAGTAAAGGCTGCCGCAATAAACAGGCTGATGCCCCCTACTCCCACCGCAGCAATCGCGCTTCCGCCAAGACAGTGTTTCATAAATGAACCGAAAAACAAGTTGACGCAAATCTGCGGAATGACAATAAAGAAATTAAATACGCCCATATAGAAGCCCATTTTTTCCGCCGGCAAGGCATTGGAAAGCATTGCATACGGCATAGAAAGAATACTGCTCCACGCAATGCCGATGCATACCATGGGAAACACCAATCCCATTTTGCTAAATTCCAGTCCAAAAAGCGTAAGCCCTAAGGAAGCTAACCCAATCCCGCCAATGGTTAAGCAGACGATATGAATGATTTTGGCGGAGAATTTAGTTGTCAGCAACAAGAGAACAAAGGCAAATATAAAGGCCACTCCGTTGTAAATGCCGAAACAGGAACTGCCCCAGTTTGCGGCCGTTTCATATTCCGGCGTACCCGGCACGGCGTGAAAGACGCCGGAAGCTATACCCGGTGTAAAATATACCCACATCACCATAAAGGCCGCCCATGTAAAAAATTGTACAATGGCCAAGCGGCGCATAGTGGAAGGCATACTAATCATGGCCTGCCACATTTCACTTAGCGTTTTTTTGATGCTAAAGGACTGCTTTTGCAAATTTTTGAAAGAGTCCATATCGGCGGGGGGATATTCGGGCGTCGTTTTAATGGTAGCCAAAATGGCGGCTAAAAGCACAGCCGCGCCGATATAGAATGCGTATTTTACCGTATTGGGAATATGTCCTAAAGGCGCTTCCGTGCTGATGCCCAACGAAGTCAAAATCTGCGGCAGAAACGACGCAATAACCGCGCCGGCTCCAATCATAACGCTTTGCATGGCGTAACCGGTTTTGCGTTGGTTTTCCGGCAGCAGATCGCCTACAAAAGCGCGGAAGGGTTCCATACTTACATTGACGGAAGTGTCCAAAATCCATAAGGCAATAACAGCCATCCATACCGCCGAAGCCTGCGGCATCAAAATAAGCGCTATGACGGAGAAAACAGCTCCGCCTAAAAAATAAGGCCGCCTTCTGCCTAAACGGCACCAAGTGCGGTCGCTAAAATAACCTACCAGGGGTTGTACTAAAAGGCCGGTTACCGGCGCAGCCAGCCACAGAAGTGGAATTTGGTCTTCCCGCGCGCCCAGCCGCGAGTAAATTGCACTCATATTTCCCATTTGCAGCGCCCAGCCAAACTGAATGCCAAAAAAACCCAAACACATGCATATAATCTGCAGAAAAGTTTTTTGCGGACGTTCTGTAAGCATATACCCTCCGTATCTTGATGAGCTCCTTCCCATTATAACACTATTTTTTGACGGAGCAGTCAAACGGATTTTCTATCTCAAAACGGACTGGAGCAGAATCAAAAAGTTTGATATTATGTTATATATGGAAAACGATTCCTTCGACAGCGTAAACGAGTATTTTAAACATTTGGGCAAAATTACACAGAATATAGACCGGGAAGAAATGTCCCGCTTGTGGAAGCTTGCCAAAAAAGGGGATAAAGACGCTAAAAATAAAATTATGGAAATGAATTTGCGTCTGGTAATACCTACAGCAAAACGTTTCCAACGCCCCGGTATGGAATTAATGGATTTGATTGAAGAAGGAAATCTTGGCCTTTTGCAGGCTATTGATAAGTTCGAACCGGCAAAAGGGTATCGTTTTTCCACTTATGCCATTTATTGGATTGAACAATATATCCGTAAATATATCGAAGAACAGTCCGGTTCTATCAAGATCCCCTCACACGCGTGGGGAAACTTAAAAAGATGGTTCCGCGCATGGAACGAATTAAAAGAGGCTTATGGGCGGGATCCTTCTTTAAATGAAATGGCTGCTGAATTGGATTTGACGGCGCGGCAAGTCAAATCCATTATGGATACGTTGAGCGCGGCCAAAGGAGTGGATTCTCTTACCACTCTGGTGCACGAAGAAGAAGAAACGACTTTGGAAGATTTAATCAGCGACGATGGGAAAGGAAATCCGCATGATGTCTTTCTTAAAAATGAAAACCAAAACAGTATTAAGAAAAGCATGGAAGATTTAAATGACCGGGATCGGCAAGTTGTCATTATGCGTTACGGCTTGGCGGATAATGAGCCTAAGACCTTGGGAGAAGTAGCCGAAATTCTGGGGCTTTCCCGCGAGCGGGTGCGGCAGATAGAAGAACGTGCCGTCAATACGCTTCGTAAAGAAGCACAAAAAGCAGGAATTTTGGAAGTTTCTTCACAGGATTTGCGCACTCGTAAATTGCACAGCGCTATGCGGCCCCGTCTGAAAACCAATATCCTGGGGGAAACAGAAGACAACAGCCCGTTTGCCCGTCAGCTTAAGAAATATGCACCTGGGGCGTTTCGTACCCAAAAGAAAACTTCCGTAAAAAAATCTGCTTCTCGAAAAAATGTTCGGCCGTTAAAATCGGCTGCTAAAAAAGCAATCGCCCCAAAGAAAAAGACGGTTTCGGGCAAGAGCCTGCAGCCAAAATCCCGCTCCAAACGCGTTGTGCTAAAATCGGCTGCTAAAAACCTCAGAATGGCCAAAAAAACGGTTCGCAAATCAATCCCCAAAAAGAACCCTTCTCGCCGATAAACTCTTTTTGCGCCCCCGTAGCTCAAATGGATAGAGCGGCTCCGTCCTAAGGAGAAGGTTGCGAGTTCAACTCCCGCCGGGGGTAATTTTTCAAACGGAGTAATGCCAAATCTGCTGACAAATTGTTTAATTGTCAGCAGTTTTTTTCCACATACAAATCAGCTGCCGCCAGGCGCGCATGAGTTCTTTTTTTGAAGGGAGCTGTGAGCCGATAATTTAAAAACCGTGTAGGGGGCAACGTTGTTTTGAACCAAGATAGATGCAGATGGGTAACGACGTTTGGGCAGGGGGAATCGTAAATTTCGAAATCGAACAAATTAGGCAGCCGCCAGAGAAAGAATGGTTCAACTAATCTAAAAAATTTTTGATTTTTGGTGCCGAAGAAAATAGAGTGATGAGGAGGGGAAAATTATGAAATCGAAAATTGATTGTTTTTTGACAGCCGTGCAAAACCGTCGTTCTCGGTATGCTTTGGAGGGGAAAAGTCCTATCAGTGATACGGAAATTGTCCGTATGGTAGAGAAAGCAGTTCGGCACGCACCCAGTGCGTTTAATTCGCAAAGTACGCGGGTGTTGATATTATTGAGGAATCGCCATACAGAATTTTGGAATCTGGTATTAGCGGCTTTGCGGCAGTGTGTGCCTGCGCAACAATTTCAGCAAACGCAAGACAAAATAGCTTCTTTTGCTGCGGCATATGGAACGATTTTATTTTTTGAAGAGTGGGAGCGCGTTGCGGCATTGCAGCAGCAATTTCCGACTTATCAAGAGAATTGCCCGTTATGGGCTTATCAGGCCAATGCTATGGCGGAGTTGGTCGTGTGGACAGTGTTGGAACAAGCGGGATTAGGCGCCAGTTTGCAGCATTATAATCCGCTGATTGATGAGTCCGTCAAAAAAGCTTTTTCCGTACCGGCCAGTTGGAAATTGATTGCCCAGATGCCATTTGGTACCCCTACCGCGCCGGCGGCAGATAAAACTTTTATACCTATATCCGAACGGGTAAAAGTACTGGCGTAAAGGATTGCCATAAATCCAATCAATCAAAAAAGAGGGCCTTTTGCATGCCCTCTATATGGTTTCCGGACTAGGACTCGAACCTAGAATGACTGGACCAAAACCAGTAGTGATACCATTTCACCATCCGGAAGTAAATTGTTTCATCACAGCTAGAGCAAGATGAATAACGGAAAATCTGTGCTGAACCCTTATTGTACGTCTTGACCGCTTTCCGCGGCGTGGAAGTCATAGTCGGAAGAATGAGCAGTTTTCTCGGCGCCTAAAGGATTCTTTTTTAATTCTTCCTCATAGGCTTTTAGAACATTTTCTTCTAAATACTCCCGAAATTCCTGATTGATGGGGTGAACCATATCTTTATGCGTCCCATCGGGTAATTTGCGGGAAGGCATACAGAGAAATACTCCTTTTGTTCCTTCCACAACTTTCATATTGCGAACTACGAAAGAATCGTCAAACGTTACACTAGCAAACGCTTTTAAGCGATCCTCCCCCATAAGATGTATCCTTATTTCCGTTATTTTCATCCTTTAAGCTCCTATGAAATGTCGTAAAGAAAACGATCCGTTCCTCATTTTGCAATTTACTTACTAAATTCTTTGCATCCTTTTCAGTTTCAACTAAAGCAAAAACCGTGGAGCCGGAACCGGACATTAAAACTGCGTCTGTATTTGTTTTTCTCAAATCGAGCAGCACATTTCGTACAGCGTCTGTAAAAGGAACAACGCACTCCTCCAGCCGGTTGAATAACAAATGTTTCCATCCGGCCAGCGGACTGGCACATCTTATATATGTTATTAATTTATCTAAATTGGAGCAGTTTGTCAAGGCGGTTTTCTCATCGGGGAGTTGCAGCCGGGAAAAAACCCCCTTTGTGGGAACTATCGTATTGGGGTAAGTTAAAACCAACCAGGGAAGCCTGGCCGAATCCGGTACTGGAATAGGCGTTAATTTATCGCCGATACCCTCGCCTTTTAAAAAGGTGTCCTCATACATAAAAAGCGGTACGTCTGCCCCCAAACGGGCGGCGGCGGGCAATAGTTCCTTTTTGTCTTTTCCAAAAAGGTCGCATAGAGCAAGCATCACATGGGCTGCATCAGACGATCCTCCTCCCAGTCCTGCGCCGGTGGGCGTATGCTTTTCCAGCGTCATATTTACCCGTGCGTTTAAGCGAAAATGTTCCAAAAAAACACGCGCCGCGCGGCAGGCCAGATTGCTCTCGTCCGCGCGCAGCAGATGGCCCATGGGCCCCGTAAGGGTAAGAGAAATGCCGGTTTGGGCGGCCGGCTCGGCTTCAAGATAAAGCCTGTCCCCAAAATTAATTTTGGCAAACAGGGTGGCTAGTTCATGATATCCGTCCGGCCGTTTTCCGGTAACTTCCAGGAATAAGTTTACTTTAGCCGGACAAAACCGCGTTGTTTTCATTTTGTTTTCCTATCTGTATTTTGTACCAAGGATCCCCAATGATATTCTTCGGTGGATAGCAGTTCTCCGTTTTCAGCGTAAATGCACCGGCGTCCTTCCAATAGCCCTTCCGTGTAAAATTCTTCCAAGCGTGTTTTTCCGCTTGCAAAATAACCGAAACGCTCTCCGTCCAGCCGGCCTTTATTGTAATTTTCGCGATACCACAACGCTCCTGTCGGAAAATAGAGCAGACGTTCTCCGTGCCGTTTGCCGTCTTCAAAATATTCTTCTGTTTCTTTGCAGCCGTTTGGATAATAGGAGGTGCTCTTTCCGTTTAACCGACCATGTTTATAGTGTTCTTCCTGGCGCAATGTTCCATCTTTTTGCGTTATGGTGCGTTTCCCTTCCAGAAAAGAATTTTTATATGTACATTTTGCGTGCAGCATATCGTTCTTTATAGGGGTAAAATATTCCGCCTCCCCTTGCAAAACGCCCTCTACATATTCTTCCCGGGATAACAACATTCCGCTTTCGGAATAACGTGAAACGGTACCGTTTAACTTATTGTTCTTGTAGTGGGCTTCCGTTTTAATGGAACCGTTTTCATTAAATTCTTTTACTTCTCCGTCAGGAATATTTCCCAAAATTTCCAGCGTAGCTCCATTGGAAGATAAGGTTTCTTCTGCCACTTCCTGTCCATTGATATAGAAGGAATTGGTGTTTTTGTTGCTTTTTAAAACAGTGCCTGGATAGGCTATGGCCGCTTTTTCTTCTTTGGTTAGATTGGCGGCTGCTTTTGTCAGGTTGCGTTCGGTAATGCTGACCAGATGGCCATCTTGATATTGTTCGCTGTATGTAACCGTATTGTCTGTTAGATTAATGACTTCAAATTTGCCGTTTAATTTGCCGCCCGACAAATTTTTGATCGTAGCGGACGAAACGCTCAATTCCGTGATTTCTCCGTCAGGCAGTTTCCCTGCAGTGTTGACGACGTTTTGTTCCTTGTCTAAAAATTCTTTTGCCAGCGGAATAGCCCGATAATAGGTTCGGGCGGAAGGCGTAGAAATACAGATTATTTTTTCTTTCATGCTCAAATTCTCCTGTGGTTTGAAGTCATTTTACAATACTTTTTAAAAAGAGTGTGGGATATTCTGCTTAAATTTATTTAATTATTAGGGGTTTTTGTTGTGAAAAAGTATTATAGCTTGACAGAATAATCTTTTTTAATAGAATAATGTATATATGAGGAAAGCATGGTTGGTTTGGTTTTTTTGAAAATTGTGAAAAATAAAAAGTTTTGTGTTGGAGTAGAAAGGAGGGAAAATGAAAATGATTCATAAGAAAAAAGCATTTACCCTTACTGAATTGTTGGTGGTTGTAATTGTCATAGGGATTTTGTCAGCAGTAGTGTTGCCAAAATTCAGTAAAGTGGTAGAAACTCGCAAAACAACAGAAGCCGAAAATTTAATGGCTGCTGTGCGTACGGAACAGGAAAAACGCTGTGCTTTGGACAAAAAATATATAACCGATTTTGTACAAATCACAGATAAAATTCCTTCTCGCGAGAGCAAAAATTATAGTTATAGTCTGACTACGACGGGTATGCAAGCGCAGAGCAAAGGAAAGTATGGCTATACGCTTAAAATGCCGTCGTATGCAGACGGGCGCTTGTGCTGTGAGAACGAAGAAGAATGCGCCAAGTTGAATAAGGATTACCCCCTGTGTTCGGAATTAATTGCTCGAGCGGATTATCAAAGCGGTGCGGAGTGTGCAGGCCCGCCTATAGAAATTCAGTGCAGTGGTTCAGCCACTCAGGCTTGTGGTTGCCAGAATAAGGGAACGCAGACCCGTACTTGCGATACCACTACAGGTCAATGGGGCAGCTGGGGAGCTTGCAGCGTGTCTGATACGTGTGAATGTACGGGTACTAAACCAGCCACCTCAGGAACTTGTAATACTTGCGGAACCAGAACTCGTACCGTATCCTGTGACGCGTCCACCGGAGAGTGGGTGGCAGGGGCTTGGGGTTCTTGCAGCAAGACTGCTTCCGAATGTTCTTCTTCCGGCAGCGGAAGCAGTAAAGACGAATTGTGCAATGTGGACTTTAGCAGTATGGCCTATATGGGACGCTGGGATTATTGTTGCGCCAGTGAACCTACCAGCAACACAAAGTGTTATAAAACGTGTTCTTCTTCTTCTTCCACTCCCAATTTCGGCTCTACGAGCACGTCTTATCGATGGTCAGATTCTTCGACGGCGTGTTCTACGGGGGGGAGTGTAGGAAATGTTGGTACTATAGCGAACGCTATTTCGTGTACGGGCATCACTTGTTCTGCCTCTTTTGCAGGCCAGTCTTGCTGCAATAATGGCAAATTGAGAACGTGTGTCGCTCCTTCGGGAGGGGGAGGTTCTACGACTACTACAACCACTTACTATTGCGCCAAGTACGCAACCTGTTCCACGTCTTGTGAAGGATATCAGAAAGGAAGCACTAGCAGCAGTTCGTCTGGCGGATCGTCTGGCGGTTCGTTCGGCGGATCGTCTGGCGGTTCGTTCGGTGGTTCTAAGCCGCCGTCGATTACACCCCCCGGAAGCGGCAGCTCCGGCGGATCGTCCGGTGGTTCTAAGCCGCCGTCGATTAGACCCCCCGGAAGCGGCAGCTCCGGCGGATCGTCCGGTGGTTCTAAGCCGCCGTCGATTAGACCCCCCGGAAGCGGCAGCTCCGGCGGAGGTGCCCCTTCCATTTACCCCGGTGGGTCCTCGGGCGGCGGTTTTGGCGGCAGTCGTCGGTGGTAAAGTTTTTGGTTTAACAAAAGGGGAACCTGTTTTTCGGTTCCCCTTTTTGGGACACAGTTTCCATCTTGACAAGCAGGTCTTTGTCTGGTAGGCTTAGAATATAGGAAAATTGGATAGCTTTATTCTAAATTTAAAAGAGGAAAACAAATGAGTGAAGTAATTTTGAACGATACGAATTTTGAGGCAGAAGTGCTGAAAAGTGAAGTGCCGGTAATGGTTGATTTTTGGGCGACGTGGTGTGGGCCGTGTCGTATGCTGGGGCCGGTGGTGGAAGAATTAGCTGAAGAATATGCCGGAAAAGTGAAGGTTTGTAAATTAAACGTCGATGAAGGAGCAGATACCAGCGCAAAATATCGCATTACTTCTATTCCGACTATCATTTTTTTTAAAAAAGGTGAAATAGCGGGGCAGACGGTAGGCCTGCAGTCTAAGACGGCCTTGCAAGAGAAACTCAACGCCTTGTTATAGCAAGAGGTTTATATGAAAAAGATAATTTTTAGTTTAGGCATTGCTTTTGCAATGTTCTTTTCCGCGCAGGTAATGAGCGCGCAGCAAACCACTCAGGAATTGCCCACTTTAACGAGCAAGGCCTATGCTTCGATGAAAAAAGACGACGTATATGTGGTAATATTTTCAGCCGTATATTGCGGGCCGTGCCGGTTAGCCAAGCAGGAGTTGTTTCCAGAACTAATCAAGAAGTATGTTTTGGATAAGAATGTTCATTTTTATGTATTGGATATAGAAAAAGATGAAGCCGCACCTGATGGCACTTTTCTGAAAGACCGGTGGGGAGTGGAGTTTTTGCCTACGTTTGTTGTGGCGTATAATGATGCCGTAATGTACTTGAAAACCGGATATTCCTCCGATCAGGTTTCCGACCTTAAGAAAGAGTTAGTAAATAAAATCAATTCATTAAAATAGTTTTTACTCCTGCTCTCTCGGATCAGGGAGAGCAGGAAATTTTTTGTATCCCGCCTTTTTCTTACTATGAAAAATTTTTCTCCCCAATTTTTTCTTATTGATGCACATGGTTTTCTGCACCGCAATTATCATGCGCTGCCGAAATTGTCCACGTCTTTTGGACAAGAAGTGGGGGCGCTGTACGGCTTTTTACGGTGGCTGATTAAAATGCTGCGGGAGCATAATCCGGCCTATGTAGCAGTATGTTTTGACTCGCCGGGCGGCTGCGCGCGGAGAAAAGCGCTTTTGCCCACCTATAAAGCCAACCGCAAAAAACCAGACGATGCCTTGGTCAGTCAGTTAAGTCTGGCGCGTGAACTGGTGGATACGTTAGGATTGCGCGTGGTTGCTCAAAACGGGATTGAAGCGGACGACTTGATGGCCTTTTTGGCTTTGAACGCGGCCAAGATGCAGGTTCCCAGCGTGTTGGTTACGTCGGATAAAGACGTTTATCAGTTTCTAAACGATTGGATTCATATCTGGCCGGCTGGGGGGAAAGACGGTTTTAAAGGCCCGGAAGCCGCCAAAGAAAAATTCGGGGTGGACGTTCCCTTTCTGCCGGATTATTTTTCTATCGTGGGGGACGCTTCAGACAATATCCCCGGGGTAATGGGCGTCGGCCCTAAAAGTGCGGTGGATCTAATCCAAAAATTTGGGCATTTGGAAGACATTATCCGCGCTGCGCGGAACGATAATCCCGACTTAAAACCGGCGCTGGCCAAAAAAATTCTTACCCACGAAGGCGAAGCGTTGTTGTCCAAACAGCTGGTGGTGTTGGATCCTGATTTGCAGATGCCTTTTGTATTGGAGGATTACCGCGTTCGCACGCCGGATCCTGAAAAATTGTCTGCTTTGTTTGCCCATTATGAATTTAAAAATTTACTGGATTTTTTCCAAGCGCCGCGGCCGTCGGCCGTAACAGTTGCGGCATTGCCGCAAACCCGTCTGACGGTTCAAGACGTACTAACCCGAGCGGAACAAAACGGCCGGTTGTTCGTACATGTACAAGAAGAACTTTTAGTACTGGGATTAAATGAAAATGAAGCGGCCATTGCGCCGGTTTCCGACGTACAGCCTTGGGAACTGGCCGCGCTTAAAAAATTGGTGGAAAACGATGCCGTGGAAAAAATCGGATACGATCTGAAACTGACGCTGCGCGAATTGGATATCAACGTACACGGGCAGTTTATTCATTGTTTTGACGGGCGGCTGGCGCGTTATTTGTTGGATCCTTCGGGCGATTTAAGTTTTTCGGGGACGTGTTTGGAATATTTTTCCGCTACCGTCAGCGAAGAAGATCCCCAAGCGTTGATGGAAACTTATAACCGTTTCATCTGGAAATTAAAAGAGCTGTTAACACAAAAACTGCAGGAAAGCGGCCAATATGAGCTGTACCGTACTTTGGAACTGCCGCTGATGATGGTGTTGTCGGATATGGAGTTCGCGGGATTTCGCATTGATCCTGGCTGGTTGGAAAGTTTTAAAGTGTTGTTGGAGCAGGAAATCGCCCGCTTGCAGAAAGATATTGATGCGCGCGCCGGTTATTCCGTCAACATCAATTCCACCAAACAGCTGGGTACGTTGTTGTTTGAAGAAATGAAAATTCCGCCGGTCAAAAAAACAAAAACGGGGTACTCTACCGATGAAGAAGTTCTGGAACAAATCTCCCAAACGCACCCGATTGCCCGCGCTATTTTGGAATATCGCGCCAATAGTAAACTCAAAGCGACGTATGTGGATAATTTGCTTTTAATGGCCGATGAAAATGATAAAGTGCATTCGTATCTGGATCAGACGGGAACGGTAACGGGGCGCTTGTCCAGTTCCAGCCCGAATTTGCAAAATATTCCCGTTCGTACGGAAAAAGGACGACTGTTGCGAAAAGCGTTCTGCGCCGCGGCGGACAATGTGCTTCTAAGCGTGGACTATTCCCAAATCGACCTGCGCGTATTGGCGCATGAAAGCCAAGATCCGGTGCTGATGCAGTCCTTTTGGGACGGCGGAGATATCCATACCCAAACCGCCGCCCAGATCTTTGGCGTGATGCCTTTAATGGTTACGGATCAGATGCGCTCTAGTGCAAAGGCAATTAATTTTGGTATCATTTATGGACAAGGCCCCATGGGGCTTTCCCAATCGCTAGGCATATCTTTGCGGGAAGCAAAAGAATACATAGACAATTATTTTAAGAATTACCGGGTTGTGCGTGAATGGATTGATGCCAACATCGCCGCCGCGCGTCAAAACGGATATGTCAAAACGATGCTGGGACATGTGCGGTATCTGCCCGAATTTAATATGGGCGTGGGCGCGATGGCCTCTTTTGCCCAGCGGGCGGCCATTAATACCATCGTACAGGGCGGTTCGGCCGACATCATTAAAAAAGCGATGATTGATGTGTTTGCCGCTTATCGAAATACACCTGTACAAATGACGATGCAGGTGCATGATGAATTGATTTTTGAACTGCCGCAGCAACAATTGGGCGAAACAGCCGCCCGTATTAAAACATTGATGCAGAATGCCGTGCGGCTGCGAGTGCCGCTTTTGGCCAGTGCAAAAGCCGGCAAAAACTGGTATGAGCTGGAAAAACTGCCTTT
>CALVFE010000027.1 GCA_944326765.1 uncultured Elusimicrobiales bacterium
CCCCGCTGACCATACCCGCCTGTACCGCCTTTTTTAACAGATCTGCCCCCGGTACGCACAATACGCATTCTTTTTGCTGGCGTAACGCGCGGAAAGAATAATTCCACGCTCCCGTACATAAAGCAAATCGGCCGTTAAAATCCAACGGCATAGTCCATGAAATCGTCATCACATTATTTTTGCGGCCATCAAAAGTGGTTACTAATAAAACCGGCCCGGGTTCTAGGAAAGTAAGCGCTTTCTCTATCTTTACTTTTTTCATATCTTTCTCGTTGCTCCTTTTCTTCATTTTAAGTCTATTACAAAAAGCCCCCCTTATTTCTTACCAAAAACTTTATGCGCTGTAAAAAATGGAATCAGACGCTTCTTTTCTGCATAAAATCTCTTTTTTCGCTAAGGCTATGTACAAAAAACCCCACTCGGTTGGAGTGGGGTTTTAAATCAAGCTAAATACAACTTACGCGCTGATTTCGGTAGAAGCGTAATCCGGTGCGGCATAGGTATCCACACCTTTGTAATCGGCGCAGAGTTCTTTGTCGTCATTGGAAACACCTTCGCACTGCGCTTGCCCCGGATCATCGTATTTCTTGTAGATCTTATATGTATATTGACCCGTTCCCACGCGGGTAGCCACTACACCGGAGGTATTGCCCGTATTGGTGTTGGTACCAATCAGTTCCATCGCAAAACCGTTTCCCACGACGGCAGCATCTTTGCTATTATTCACACAAGCGTCTTGGTCACCTTTGGCCAGCTTGGTGCAATAGATAGACTTTGCCGCGGCATTGGCCGGAGCTACGTCCAACGCTGTCCATGTGGTGGTGTAGTTTCCGGTTTTCATTTTGTAGCGCTGCTGCGCCTGTACAACGGTGCCGATCATCGTATCGGCTTCCGCGGTGCGGGAGCGTTCCACCGCTTTGAAGTAAGCGGGCATGGCCATCGCGGCCAAAATGCCGATAATCAACACAACTACCAGCAATTCAATCAGGGTGAAACCCTTATTATTCATAAAACCTCCTACAGTTTTACATATACTTAAGGTTGTATAGCCCAAAGGCTACTCCTTTAGTTTATCAGTAAAAATAATAAAAATCAAGCAGCTATTTTTCTTTTTTTGCCAGCAGAAGAAAATATATTTTTCGAGTACATCTAAGCTAATCTCACTTTTAAATATTTTGCATTTTGCCTTCCTACCAGTAATTTCTAAAAAACAAATATCCATCACTAATATAACAAAGAAAAACCCCACTCGTTGGAGTGGGGTTTTTCAAATCAAGCCAAATGCAACTTACGCCTTGATATCGGCAGAGGCATACTCCGGCTCTTGGTAGGTATCCACGCCTTTGTAATCGGCGCAGAGTTCCTCATCATCGGAAGAAGCCCCTTCGCACTGCGCTTGCCCCGGATCATCGTATTTCTTGTAGATCTTATACGTATATTGACCCGTACCCACGCGAGAAGCCACTACGCCGGAGTTGTTGCCGGTGTTGGTGTTGGTACCAATCAGTTCCATCGCAAAACCGTTGCCTACAACAGCAGCGTCTTTTTCGTCTTTCGCACAGTTGGCTTGGTCTCCTTTGGCCAGTTTGGTGCAATACAAGGCTTGCGCCGCAGCATTCGCCGGGGCTACGTCCAACGCAGTCCACGTGGTGGTGTAGTTCCCGGTTTTCATTTTGTAGCGCTGTTGCGCGTTCACTACGGAGCCGATCATCGTATCAGCTTCCGCGGTGCGGGAGCGTTCTACCGCTTTGAAGTAAGCGGGCATGGCCATCGCAGCCAAAATGCCGATAATCAACACGACTACCAGCAATTCAATCAGGGTGAAACCCTTATTATTCATAAAACCTCCTACAGTTTTACATATACTTAAGGTTGTATAGCCCAAAGGCTACCCCTTTAGTTTATCAGTAAAAATAATAAAAATCAAGCCTTGTAGCTGCCCGCATTTCCAGTATGCCGCTTGTTGCGTTACCCCCAGAAGATACAGATATTGGGTCTTCTACATCATTTCCGTCGCCGGCTGTTGCGTTACGGCACCGGAATTCTCGGAAGCAGAATCTACCGCAAACGAGATTTCCGGGACTGCCTGTTGGGTTACGGTATCAGAGGTATTACGCATCAAAAAAGGCGCTATATAGGCAGAAAATTTTTTGCAAAATATCCGGCCTGCCCAACCGTCTGCTTCACAGGCAAAGACCGGCTTTGGAAAGTTTTCCACCAACGTATATTGAACCGGCCCCCCGCTGCGTACTGCATAAATTTTCCCGGCAGAAGCATCTTCATTTAATTCAATGCCAAACGAAAACCCGTTCCGACCGGATTGAATATCCTGCTGCGAAAAGGCGAAAAAACGTTCTTCTCCCGGTTCCGCGGCCGGAGCGAAAATTCCTTGCATTTCGGCATTTTGGGGGATATAACGTTCCAATCCATGCCAATCGTTTGTATAAACTTGATGATGAATAAAATACAAATTCTCAGCGGCTGCCACATTGACCAAAGCCGCTTCCGCCGCGCCTGCTTTAGCCCGTTCCAGCGTTCCAATATAATAAGGCGACACGCCGGCCAGCAACACGACCACTATCCCGAGCAAGACCAAAAAACTTTTCCACGAAAATTTTTTCTTCATTTTATCCCTCTTTTACTTACATAAAAAACGGTTTGTTTTTCACAAACCGTTTTCAAATTTAGTCTGTTTCTGTTTTTTGAACCATGGGATCGGCTTCTAACTCAGAAACATTTTCCACCTGCATATAATCCACACAGATAGCCAGATCCTTTTCATTACTCCAATCCGGTACGCACACCGAAGAAGTGGAATCAAACGGACGGACAATGCGATAGGTATATTCTCCCGGTCCCACCCGGCGTGCCACCGCAAACCAGCGATTGGTAGCATCTTTTTCAAACGAAATGGCAAATCCCGCGTTCGGAGTGCCCGAAAGCATACCGCCCCGCGTATAATAAATTGTATTTTCGCTGCCGTTAGAAAAATCATTTTGTGCTTTGGGTGTACGTAAGGCTATGGGAACGGCGTCTAATTGATGCCAATATGGAGTATAACGCTGAAACTTTAAAAAATTTCTTTCCTGCGATAAGATGGACGTTCCTATTAACGTATCGGCTTCTGCAATACGCATACGTTCAATAAAACGGCCATAATACATCATCGCAATTCCAGCCAGAATGGCAATTACAATAATTACGATCAACATTTCCAACAAAGTAAAACCTTTTTTCATATTATGTTTTCCCCTACTATAAACTCATAAAAGCGGAAATTCCCCCCATTACCATATCGACCGACATCAGAATCAGGATCATACCTGTCAGCCGCTCAATGGCAATTAAACCACGTTTGCCTAGTAAATTGCTTAAAGGGAACGAAGACATTAAAATAGCCGAGTTGATTAACGAAGCTACAATAACCGCTCCCAGCGTAATCAGTTTATTGGACTGCTGCGCCGCGGTAATCATTACCATGGAAAGGGCTGCCGGCCCGGCCACTAACGGAATGGCAAGCGGCACGACAAAAGGCTCATCTTCTTTGGGATCGTTTTTAGGTTCTTCTTCCCCGCCAAAAACCAGTTTTAACGAAATGATAAACAAAATGATTCCGCCGGCAATGCTTAGGGAATATTCCCGAATGCCAAACGCCTGCAAAAACCATTTTCCCAGAAAAAGGAATGCCACCATAATAAGAAGCGCAATTCCCAATTCGCGCAGCAAAACAATTTTTCGGCGTTCCGGAGAGACTTTCTTAAGGGCGGTAATAAACAGCGGTATATTTCCAAACCCGTCCATAACCAGGGCAAGCGTAATAACAGATGAAATAAAAGAGTCCATACAATCCGACCTCAACTATACCAAATCATAAATAGTCTTTTTGCATTTGCACAGACTATTCTTCTTATATAGTATAGCAAATTCATATATTTTAGCCTCACATAAGTATTTTTGTAGCAACCGAGTAATTTTAGTAAGATATTAACTATGCTGGGTGAACATAAAAACAATGTAATCAGCATTATCAAGTGGTTTCTGCTAGCTACGCTTATTGGCGGAATCGTAGGCGTATTAGACGCCGTTTTTTTAACAATTTTAGACAAGGCCATTTCCTTCCGAAACACTATTCCGCTGTTCTACCTGGGTTTGCCGTTCATTCTCTATGGGGTGGCTTTGTTGGGACGCAAAGTAGCCAGACGGCACAAAGATTACTCCACAGACGCCGTCATCAATAAAATCAATTCGTACCGTCCTATTTCATTTATTTCTATTTTGAAAGGTTTTGTGCTCTCCATCGTTACCATGGTAACGGGCGGCTCGGCCGGGAAAGAAGCTCCTTGCGCAGATGTAGGAGCCGGCGTTTCTTCCATACTGGCGCGTTGGGTCCGCATGAACCCGCAAGACCAGCGCAAAATGATGATTTGCGGCGTAAGCGCGGGTTTTGCCGGGGTATTTGGAGTGCCCATATCAGGGGCGCTGTTTGGGCTGGAAGTATTATGGGCAGGACATATTTTTTATGAAGTGATGTTTCCGGCGTTGGTTGCCGGAATTACCGCCTTTCAGGTTACCTCTTTTTTAGGCGTGGATTATATTTATCACCCGCTTCACTTTGTACCGGTTTTTTCCGAACAGTTTTTTCTTAAAATGATTGTAGCGGGTATGTTTTTTGGACTAATTTCTATTTTATTTATTGAAATTACCAAATTTGTACGGGTGCTGTTTCGGTATATTACGCTCAAAACCCGACTGTTTTGGGCATGCGTAACGGGCGGTCTTTTATTAGTGGCGGTGGGTTATTTTATTTCCCCGCTTTATTTGGGGCTGGGTATGCCCGGCATCGAGTCGGTACTCAGCGGCAATCCGCCGCAATCCCCGTTTGGTTTCCTGTATAAGATGCTTACCACGTCCGTTACTTTTGCCGCCGGCGGAATTGGCGGTATCGTAACGCCTATTTTCTTTGTGGGTGCTCAAGCCGGCGCTATGCTGGCAGATTTTCTTCGCGTGGACAGCGCTACCCTGGCTGCTTTAGGTCTTGTGGCAGTACTGGCAGGCACCGCCAATACACCGCTTTCCGCCAGCATTATGGCGATTGAACTTTTCGGTCCGGATATTGCGCCCTATGCTACCGTAGCATGCGTTATTAGTTTCCTAGTAACAGGCCAACAAAGCATTTATCCCCACCAGCGCATTTCGCTCGACGGAGGAAAAACTGGAGACGCCCCCGCCGCTTCTGCCGCCGATTATGACTCTCCCGTCCGGCCGACTAAAATCCCTTACCGCAAAACCCTGCTTAAACAAGCTTTGAAGCAGATGACCAAACACCTGATTCCCAACCCCAAAGGATTTGACGACGAAAAATAATCCGTCTGCGGGCACCTTCCGTGCTTATATGTTCTTCAGCCTCTCTCTGTATTCAACGAAAAAGCCCCCGTTGACAACGGGGGCTTTTTATATTTTATGTCGCTTAATAAAGCGGAACGCCATATTCCTTGGCAAGTTCGTTATAGCGATCAATGACTTTCCGTACAAAACGACGTTTTTCCACATAGCTTCCGGGGAAAAAGCCGCTTTTGAACCCGGCAATCACGATATTTTTCAAATCTTTGGGCGTCAAATTTACATGACGAACCAAAAGCTCCATTTCCTTGGTAACGTTGGTATTGGAAACCAATCGGTTATCCGTATTAATGCTGACGGGCAGGCCGCGTTTAATCATTTCTTTAATGGGATGGTCTTTTACCGACTTGATTTGCGGCAGCGTCTGCAAATTGCTGGTTAGGCAGACTTCAATTCCGATGCGTTCGCTGGCAATATAATCTGCCAAAGAATTGACATATTCTTCTTTGTTTTTCACTTTTTTGTCTTTAATCATATCTGCCGCAAACAAATGGGTTCCATGCCCCAAGCGGTTGGCATAGCAGTCGGTAATAGCCTGGAAAATAGATTCCGGCCCGTAAGCTTCGCCGGAGTGGACGGTCTTACGGATAAAATGTTTATGAACATAGCGATAGGCGTCCAAATGGTCGGCAGCGGGATAACCGGCTTCCTCTCCGGCCAAATCAAACCCCACTACGGGCAGTTTTTCTTCTTTGGCCAATTTCACAATCATTTTTGCAAGTTCCAACGACGCAATCCCAAAAATCTCGCTCTTGCTGGACTGCGACAGCGCTTTAATCAGCCCCGAATAGTAAGGGGACATAAACTGATTGAAATTTCGCATGGCGCACGCAATAATGCCGAAATGGAATTCCAATTCTTTTCCTTTTTTAACCACGGCGGAAGCGTTATGTTCTTTTTTAGCCCGCTCCAGCCCGCGCACCACCGCGCGCACCGCTTCCTGGGCAGTCAGTTTGTCATTGGCGTGTAACTGCGGCGCAAAACGCACTTCTAAATAGCGCACGCCCTCGGCAATGGCGTCCTGCCCCAGTTCGTACGCGACACGCTCAATATTTTCGGCGTTCTGCATTACCGCACCCGTATAGGAAAATCCTTTCAAGTATTCCACCAAAGAAGCATATTTGTCTTTAAAGACTTTCTGCCGCAAACCCTTTTCGGTATAATCGGGCAAAGCCACTCCTTCTTTTTTGGCCAGCTCAATTAAAGTGGAAAGGCGGAGTGATCCGTCCAGATGAACGTGTAAATCCGCTTTGGGAATACGTTTCAAAAATTCCGCGGGCACTCTTTTCATGTTATTTTTTCTCCGTTTGCTGTCCTTGGGGCGTGTCTTTCACCAGATATCCGGCCTGCGCGATAGCGTCGCGCAGTTCATCGGATTTTTTCCAATCTTTTGCCGCGCGGGCGCGGGCGCGCTCCTCTAGCAGTTTTTGTACGGCTTCGGGCAACGGCTGCTCCGGCTGGGGCAGTGCAAACAAATCCAACGCCAGTATCGAATCTGCAAACTGCAGAAAATCCAATTTTTCGGACGGGTTCAACTCCGCACTGCGTACAGCTTCCCAAGTAAGGGCCAACGCTTTGGGCGCATTTAAATCGTCCTGCATGGCAGCCGTAAATTTATCTTTCCACGCGCGGGAATTTTCCGTTTCCGATGCGGTTTCTTTGGCCGCTTGGCGCACTTGCCGGCATAGAACGCGTAAATTTTTTAAGCTTTTAGCCGCACTGTCCATACTCTCGTAAGAAAATTCCAATTGCGTACGGTAATGCGCCCCCAAGCATAAATACCGATAGGCCAACGGTTCATATCCTTTCTCTTTCAGCACGTCCAGCGTAACAAAAGTGCCGCCGGACTTAGACATTTTGCCGGAACGCAAGATTAAAAATTCGCCGTGCACCCAATAATTGACGTATTTTTCGCCGGTGGCGGCTTCGCTTTGGGCGATTTCGTTGGTATGGTGAATGGTTACATGATCAATCCCGCCGCAGTGAATATCCAGCGTATGCCCCAAATACTTCATGGCCATCGCGGAACATTCAATGTGCCAGCCGGGGAACCCGACGCCCCAGGGGCTGTCCCATTCCATTTGCCGTTTTTTATCTTTTGGAGAAAATTTCCAAAGGGCAAAATCGGTAGGATTTCGTTTTTCGTCGCTCATTTCCACGCGTGCGCCGCCCTGCAGCCCGCTGATATGGGCATGGCCGACCAAGGCGTCATAGCGGCTGAACTTAGAAGTATCGTAGTAAATTCCGTCAGAGGTGCGGTAGGTATAGCCCTTTTCTTCCAACGTTTTAACGAGGGAAATCATTTCTTTGATGTGTTCGGTCGCGCGGCTGATGACTGTAGGCCGCGTGCAGTGCAGCGCATCGTAATCCTGCCAAAATTTAGCCTCATAAAATTTTGCAATCTCCCAAGCGCTTTTTCCTTCGCGCTGGGTGGCGAGCTCCATTTTATCTTCGCCGTCGTCCGCATCGGACACCAAATGCCCCACGTCGGTAACGTTCATCACATGCTTGAGCGGATACTGCAACCGAATCGTGCGTGACAGCAAATCTTCAAAAATATAAGTGCGCAAATTGCCGATATGCGCATAATTGTAAACGGTCGGCCCGCAGCAATACATGGTAACCTGCTCCTGACAGAGCGGTTTAAATTCATCTTTATGGTGCGTAGCCGTGTTATACAAATACATCATTGCTTGGCCTCTTTCATCAGCTCAATATATGTAGAAGCAATCGTTTTAAAAAACAGCGTACAGGTGGACTGCCCCACATCATTGGCGGAACGTTCGCTGAGCATGCAGCGCACTTCAACATCGGACAAGGGATTCACCGCCCCCACACTGCTCATGGCATATGTAAACCCAACCGGGCGGTATTTTTTGAGTGCCACGGTATAGGCTTTGTCCAACGATTTTTGAAATACCGTCATTTCCTTGCGCGACGCGGAAGGGCCTAATTTAAATTTATGTGCCGCCACATTGACCACGACATCGCCGTAATTGCCATAGGTGCTGGCGATATTTTCGGAAGTAAAATCTTCATCTTCCCCCAATACTTCTTCCGACGCGGAAGCAGAAACATCTTCTCCTAAAACAGACGGATCGGTGGGAATATCCGACGTAAATTCGTAATACACTTCATTGCCGGGGTAGCGGGAATAATCAATTCCTTGAGTAACTTTTTTATGTGAACGGTAATCCGTCGTGCTGCACGCACAGGCCAATACCGCCAAAAGCAAGGTAATCGCGAAACGAATTTTCATAAGTTGCTCCTTAATTTTAATGTGGCCACGGCATGGCACATCGCCGCTTCGCCGCGGCCGATTTCACCCACATGTTCGTGGCTTTTTGATTTAAAACTAACACGTTCCAAAGGGATTTCAAACACTTCACTAAGCGACCGGCGCACCGTATCATAATGCGGTTTCATTTTGGGTTCTTGGGTAATAATCGTAGCGTCAATATGATCAATTTCCGCGCGGTGTGCGCGTACGATTTCTAATACTTTTTTAGCAATTTTAATACTGGAAATACCTTCGATGGACTTATCCGTCGGCGGGAAAAGAATGCCGATTTCCCCCGCGCATAACGCCCCCAGCATCGCATCGCACAAAGCATGTAATACCAGATCTCCGTCGCTGTGCCCCAAAAACCCTTTCGTATGCGGGATTTCCGCCCCGCCCACATATAATTTCCGGCCAGGTTCCAAACGGTGCAAATCAAAACCGAATCCGGTACGATAAACCATTTTGTCTTCCAAGAGAGCCTCCGCAAACACCAAATCTTCCGGCGTGGTAATTTTATTGTTTTTATAATCAGATGGCACCACCCGCACTTTTATACCCAGTTTTTCTACCAGTTGGGATTCGTCGGTAGCTTCTTTTTCGGCGCCGAATTTTTCCAACGCTTCAGCCAGAATTTCCCGCCGGTAACACTGGGGCGTTTGAGCAGCCCACAGGACTGAACGGTCTAATGTTTTTTCTACAACTCCGTCCTTACAAATTTTAACCGTATCTTTTACCGGAACCGCCAATACCGCGGCGCCATATTCCTGGGCACATGCCAAACACGCGGCCGCCGCCTGCGGGCTAACCAACGGGCGCGCTCCGTCATGAACGGCTACAGTCTTTGCCTGCGCAGAAACTTTTAAAAATCCCCTTCGAACCGATTCCAACCGCGTTGTGCCGGGATCCGTATAAATTAAATCGGAAAAATAACGATTCAGCTCCGGTCGGTTTTCCGGCGGGGTAACCACTATTATTTCCCGCACGCCGGCCGTCTGTTTGAAAGCTTCTATCGTATGAACCAAAATCGGTTTTCCCGCCAGCGGCAACATTTGTTTTGGCCTGCCCATACGCTTGCCGCTGCCGCCGGCTACAATTACCGCCGATGAAAAACCCGTTTGGTTCATTTCAAAAATCCTATTTTATTTTGGCAAAAATCATTCGTCCGGAAGAAGTCTGCAAAATGGAATAAACAGATACTTCCGCCCGTTTGCCGATATATTTGCGGCCGTCTTCCACCACGACCATTGTGCCGTCGTCCAGATAACCGATGCCTTGTTCTTTTTCTTTGCCGTCTTTCATGATAAACAAGGACATACTCTCCCCCGGCAGCACAACCGGTTTTAACGCGGTTGCCAAATCAGCAATATTCAAAACGATTACATCTTGCAAGGCGGCGGCTTTATTTACATTAAAATCCAAAGTTACCACTTCCGCGTCTAAACTTTTAGCCAGTTTGACCACGCGTGCTTCCATGGAATCGGCTTTAGGCGTTTTGGAAGTAATGCGCACCGCCACTTCGGTCAGTTCCTGCAGGCGGGTGGCAACGTCCAATCCGCGGCGGCCTTTGGCGCGTTCCAGCGGATCTTTGGAAGAAGCCATTTCGTTTAACGCGTCCAACACAAACACCGGCAGCACAATAACGCCAGATAAGAAATTGATTTCGCACAGATCTACGATGCGTCCGTCCATCAAGGCGGTAACGTCGGCCACTTTTAAATGATGCCCAGTATAGGAAAGGCCTTCCAAATCACGCGATTTAACCAAACTGGCGATGACCCCAAAAATCAGCAACCCGATTTCTATGTCCCGCCCATAGACTGCCCAGAAATTCATTACATCTCCGTTTGCAAAATTAAGCATACCGTAGTCGAAAAAGACATACAACATATATCCCAGTAAAAAACCGGAACAGGCAATCATAATTTTAATCAAACGCAAGCGTTTAAAAAGCACCTCGCCGCCCACCACCAAGGCGCCGCACAACAACCCGGCCAACAAACTCATCCATTCTTTATCGATGAAGTTATACGTCAGAAAAGGAAACGCCACTAACGTCGAAATACGAAAAATCCAAATAGGCATAAGCCCTCCAAAAAATACAGGGAAAAATCCCCAGATAATACCATCTTTTATTTTACCACTTTACGGGCTTTCTTTGCAGAATTTATGTGAAGTACGGCACGACGAAAAACTTCTTTTACCGCAGTTTTAAGGCAAGCGCATTTAAATCCGCTAATTCAATGACGGAAAGTTCCTTGAGCTTTTGTTTTTCGTTATGGGCAAGCCCGGCCGAAAAAGCTTTTTTAAATCCCAGCCGCTGCGCTTCTTCCAATCGGCGGTCGATTAAGGGAACTTTGGCTACCTGTCCCAAGATGCCCACTTCCGCCATAAACACGCTGTCGGGTGCGATGGGAATATCCTTGCACGAACTGATAACCGCCGCGCAAACCGCCAGATCCAGTGCGGGATCTTTGAGTTTGACGCCGCCCGTTAAGCTGACAAAAATGTCTTTGTTATCCAGCGGCAGTCCGATATGCTTTTCCATCGCGGCGAAAAGCATCAGGCACCGATTTAAATCAATCCCGGTGGCCACCCTTCGAGGGAATGGATAGCGCGTGGGAGAAACCAAAGCTTGCACCTCCGTTAAAATAGGGCGGGAACCTTCCGCCGCCAAAGAATAGGCGCGGCCTTTTAGAGCGCGGTCGCGCGATGTTTGGGCAAAGTACTCGCTGGCATTTTCCACCGATTCCAAACCTTCTCCCGTCATTTTAAACAGGCCGATTTCTCCCGTGGAACCAAAGCGGTTTTTATGCGGCCGCAACAGGCGCAGCACATTGTCTTTTTCCGTATCAAAATAGAGCACACAGTCCACCATATGCTCCAAAATTTTCGGGCCGGCCAGTTCGCCGTCTTTGGTAACGTGACCCAGTACAAACGTGATAATTCCTTTGGGTTTGCACAGCCGCACCAGTTCGCTGGTACATTCGCGCACCTGCGCCACCGTACCGGCCGAAGAAGTAAACTCCGGGTGATAGACGGTTTGAATGGAATCCAAAATAAGCACATCGGGGCTGACTTGCTCTACCGATTCCACAATTTTCTGAATATCTGTTTCGCAATGCAAAAAGATATTATCCCCCTGTACCTGCAGCCGCTGGGCGCGGCCGGCAATCTGGCCGATACTTTCTTCCCCCGATATATACAAAACCTTCAGCGTCTTGGAAAGTTCCGCCGCCACTTGCAGCATAAGGGTGGATTTCCCAATCCCCGGTGCGCCGGCCAAGAGCGTCAGCTGTCCTTTGACAAGCCCGCCGCCCAACAGCCGGTCAAACTCGGCGATATGGGTTTTGATACGGGGTTCCTCTACGGCTTTGCTTTCGGCAAGTTTCACAATTTCTGATGAAAAATCCGTAAAGCTCCGCGTACGCGCGGCCGCTTTTTTACTTTCCTGCTGTTTCACTTCTTCCACCAGCGTGTTCCATTCCCCGCAGTCCGGGCATTTCCCCGCCCACTTGGCAGACTCATATCCACATTTCTGGCAGACGAAAACTGTTTTAAACTTCATTTTTTCCTCAAGATCCGGCCATCGCCGCCAATCCAAAGAAGGAGGATATATCCTCGTCATTAAACGAGAGATTGGCTTTGATCGCAAAATTGTTGGTTTCCAGCGCGTCGCGCGCCCAAGCGCCCACCGAGAAGTAGCGGTTGAAACGGAAGTCCACCCCGTACGTCAAATTTGGTTTATTAAACAAACGTCCGTTAATGATGCGGTCGCGCCCCCAGTCGGAAAATTCACCCGTAAAGGTAAATCGGTTCAAGAATTCCGCATTATAGAACGGTTTGAGTTCCAACGCTACGCCGCCCGCACCGCGGATCAACCCCGCCGAAACCGTCGCCCATTTGTTATACAGTCCGAAACGAACGTCAAACTTGTTCTTTTCCAAGTAATCTTTGGAATCCAGGGTATCGTCCTCATTGCCGATATTGGCGATACCGGCGCGGTAGAAGGTATATCCGCTGGCTGGGTAGATTTCAAGCGCTAAATCGCTCGTGGCTAGCGCCGGCTGCGGCATATAGAAAAAGTCATAATCCCAATAGACGCGGAAACGACTCATTTTCCCCACAAACGTTTTGACTTCGCCCATCGTTTCTTTCAAACTCTTTACGCTTTCCTGCACGTCCTCTTTCATCTGCGGATCTTTAATCAAGCTGCCGATTACGCCTTCCCCTTGTTCCAAGCTGGTCATCAAAGAATCGGCTTTGGCCATTAAATCATTGAGCTTTGCGGAAGCCACGTCCAAGTTTTGTACAGAACGCGAAAGATACGGTTTCATCTGCGCAACCAGCTGATTTAAATTAGCCGAAAGCTGACGAACTTCGTTCATGGTTTGGTTGAGTTTTGCCCCAAATTCTCCGTGGCTGTTAACGCTGTCCACAAATTCTTTAATGCTGCTCATGGTTTGAGTAATCATTACTTCCATAGGGATTTCGTCCGCTCCCACGACGCGAGCACCGGATTTCAGCAGTCCGGCGGAGGGCGTCCCCTGTTCGACTTTTAAGTATTTGCTGCCGATGATCCCCGTCATCACCACGCTAAAACGCGCATCGCGGTAGATTTCCACGCCTTCGTGTATATCGGCCACCACCACCGCCTGCCCGTCTTCGATTTTAATATGTTCTACGCGCCCCACTTCCACCCCGGAAAGTTTGACCGGCGCTTTAACCGGCAGCCCCGACACGTCCTCAAACTCCACATTAATTTCATAAGAACGCGTAACGGAAAATCCCCCCAAAAAATAAAGTGAGAAGCCGAAAATCACAAGCCCCGCTACCGTAAAAATACCCAATTTGGTTTCTGGTTTCATACCTGTTATCCTTAATTAAAATAAAACTTCCGCACAACCTCGTTACCGGATTTGTCAGTCCTTCATCAATTTCATCTGTATCGGCCCGTGGCTGCTGCCATCTACAAATTGTTTGACATACGGGTTATCCGTGCGTTTGAACTCGTCCGGCGTGCCATACATCAATATATTTCCTTCATACAAAAAAGCGATGTAATCCGCAATTTTAAAAGCGGAACGCATATCGTGCGTAATGACTACTGAAGTAACCCCCAGCTTGGCTTTTAAATCCATAATCAAATCACTGATAATATCCGACATAATCGGATCCAGTCCGGTGGTGGGCTCGTCATACAAAATAACCTTTGGCTCCACCGCCAACACGCGCGCCAAGGAAACGCGCTTTTTCATACCGCCGGAAAGCTCGCTGGGATTTAACTTGGCCACGTCTTCCTGCAGGCCGACCAATGCCAGTTTTTCTTTGATGATGGCGGGATAGTCTTTTTCCGGAGTATCCGTAAGATATTTTAAGCCGAAAGCCACATTTTCTCCCACCGTCAGAGAATCAAACAAAGCTCCTTCTTGGAACAAATATCCAAACCGGCGCCGCAAGGCGGCCAATTTAATTTCACTGTGGATTTTGGTAATATCCCTGCCTTCTACCAAAATCTGCCCGCCGGTTGCTTCTTCCAATCCGATCAAACACTTTATCAGCGTGCTTTTGCCCGCGCCGGACCCTCCTAGAATGCAGGTTGTTTTCCCGTCTTCTATTTTAAGGTTGACGTTTTTTAAAATTTGTTTGGTTCCGAAACTTTTTTTCAGCCCGATGATTTCAATCATATTAAATTCCGAACGCCGTCAAAATAGCGGTTAAGAAATAATCCAGCACCAAAATAAGCACAATGGTGGTTACCACTGCCCCGGTGGTGGATTTTCCCACCCCTTCCGCACCGCCGCGGGTGCTGATTCCCTTATAACAGCATACCGTAGCCACCATAAAAGCAAACACAAACGTTTTAATAAACCCGTGCATAAAATCACGCACGCCCATAAAAGAAGTAATATCCGTCATATACACTTCTCCGGGGATTCCCAGCGCGTAAATAGCCACCAAATAACCGCCCAATACGCCAAATAAATTGGAGAACAAAGTCAAAATCGGCATGGTAAGCATAAATCCAAACATACGCGGGATAACCAAATAGCGAATAGGATTTGTTCCCAACGTATAAAGAGCGTCAATTTGTTCGGTTACCGCCATCGTACCGATCTGCGCCGTTACGGCGGCGCCCGCCCGGCCGGACACGACCACACTGGTCAGCACCGGGCCGAGTTCGCGGATTAAAGAAAACGTAACAATCGTTCCCACAAAAATCGGTTCGCCGAAGATATCGCCAATGGTATTTCCGGCCTGCAAGGCCAGCACCATACCGGTAAATAAACTTGTCAGCGCGGTTACCCCCAAAGACTCCACCCCGATAATCACACTCTGGTCGATCGCCTGGCGCAACTCAAACCGGGAATGCGTCAGCCAAAACAAGCTGGAGCGCACCATATTGGCTGCGCCGCCGATTTGGTTCAACAAATTCATCAGGTAACTTCCGATCGCGGTAAACATTATTCTCTATATATCCTTGGCACGCGCGGCATGAGCAGCGTGCACAATTCATAATCAATGGTACCGGCTTTTTGGGCGAGTTCCGCAAAGGTAATTTCGTCGTCTTCCTGCCGGCCGACTATCACGGCCTCATCGCCTACCGCCACCGTCCCGGCCTGCGTAATATCCGCCATCAGCATATCCATGGTAACATTTCCCAACACCCGGCAGCGTTTGCCGTGAATTAAAATTTCGGCCTTATTGGAGAGCGCACGCAAATAGCCGTCGCCATATCCAATGGGCAAAGTAGCCACCTTCATGGCCTGCGGCGCAATAAAACTGCGGTTATAACTAATGCTGCTGCCGGCCGGCACATCTTTCACATATACCACTCGGGTTTTCAAAGACAAAATGGGTTCAAATCCTTTTTCCAGGCCAAAGGCGCTGTGTCCCGTACGCACCATATCATAATGCACATCGGGGCGGGCGGTAATTGCCGCAGAAGCCGCCACATGACAATGAGGAATCGTAATCCCGTGAAGCTTGACGTTGGTCAGCGTATCACGGTAATAGCCGATTTGTTCTTCGGTATAGTCGGGATCGGTTTCCACGCTGGACAGATGGGTATATAATCCATCTAGCGCTATATTAGGCTGATGCGCCAAGAAATCAATCACGTTAAATACGCCTCTCCGGCGAGTTCCGATACGCCCCATACCCGTATCTTGCTTAATGTGGCAGATCGCTTTTTTACCGAGTTTGGCGGCAATTTCGCTGACGGCCTTCGCCGCATCCAGACTGGCAATGGTAATGGCCAAATTGTTTTCAATGGCATACTCGAACGCTTCAAAAGGATAAATACTCCCTAATACCAAAACCGGCAGCGTAATACCCGCCTGCCGAAGGGAGATTCCTTCTTCTACCGAAGCCGTACCAAAGAAATCGCTTAAACGGTTTTTTTCTAAAAAAACACCGATTTTTTCCGCGCCGTGCCCATAGGCATTGGCTTTCAATACCGTCAGCACCTTTACTCCAACGCCTGCCTGCTCATGCACTTTGCGCATATTGCGGGCAAGTTTTTTCAGATCCACTTCTGCAACGGTCGGACGCAAAACAGGTATGGGCATACACATCACTCCGGCAAATTCAGCATGGTATTGCCGCCCGTATTTTGAGCGGATTCCACATGCTCGGGGGCGGGGTTGGTAAACAAGGCATATTCTCCGAAAAAGGCCAGTTTAATATCTCCTACCGGGCCGTTGCGCTGTTTGGCGATAATCAACGTGGCTTTGTTCTTTAGCGTTTTTAAAGATTCTTCGTCGCGTTTATAATAAGCTTCGCGGTGAATCAAAGCAACCACGTCGGCGTCCTGCTCGATGGAACCAGATTCGCGCAAATCGGAAAGCTGCGGTTTTTTATCATCGCGGGATTTATCTTCATTTTTACGGCTCAGCTGCGAAAGCGCCAACACCGGCACATTAAGCGTACGGGCCAAATCTTTGAGCATACGGGAAATTTCGGAAACTTCCTGTTGGCGGCTTTCGGAACGCCGCTCCCCGCCGCGAATCAGCTGCAAATAGTCAATCACAATAAGCCCCAGCTCTTTGCCTTGTTTCTTGAGTTCCGAGGCCAATCTCCGCGCCCGCATGCGCAGTTCCGTAATGGAAATACCGGACGTATCATCAATATACAAAGGAGCCGCCGCCAACCGCCCCAGTTCCCGCGTCAAATCGGACCATTTGCTCCGTTCATAATACCCGGTGCGCAGGCGGAAAATTTCCACCATAGCGGCCGCCCCCAACATACGTTCAAAAATAATATGCCGCCCCATTTCCAACGAGAAAAAAGCAACCGGTATATTACAATCCACGCACGCATGATGCGCGATATTTAACGCCAAAGCGGTTTTCCCCTGGCTGGGGCGCGCCCCCAAAATAATCAGATCGGATTTACGCAGTCCGCCCGTTTGGCGGTCAAATTCGTCCAACCCGGTCGGCACGCCTTGAATGGCGCTTTTGTTACGCACTGCTTTTTCCAGCATTTCAATTACTTCGGGCGCCAAATCTTTAGATGAAATAAATCCGGAAAGTTTTTGTTTTTGGCTAAGCTGGTAAATTTGATCGGCCGCTTCGTCTATCAAAATCTGAGGATCATCGTCTGTTTCTTTATAACAGCGCTGGACTAATCCGGTAGCCGTACGGATCAGATCGCGCACGACGAATTTTTTATAAACCAGCTCGGCATAATGTTTGATGTGGGCGGTCGTAGAAACTTTATCCATCAGCTGCGTTAAATACAATTCTCCGCCCAGCTGGGTAAGCTGTTTATTCTTTTTCAGTTCTTCCGTCAGGGTAATGATATCCACCGCCTGATTGCGATCCACCAAATTTTTGATGGCGGCAAAAATCTTTTGATGGGACTCTTTATAAAAATGTTCCGGTTTTAAAATTTCCAAAGCTTCCGTTACGGCATCTGCGTCTAAGAGCATGGATCCCAACACGGCCATTTCCGCATCAATCGCTTGCGGAGGAATACGTTCTTCTACTAAATTACTTGCCATACAACCTCTTTAAAGGATAAAAAATAAAGTGCCTCGTTTCCGCGGTTAGCAGCCACGAGCTTTTCTTCATTGTAGCAATTTAATGCGTAAAAAGGGATAAAACGAAAAAATCCCCAAAATACAGGTTTTTCCCACCGTCCCTTGAAAATTTAGTACAGTATGTTATTCTGTGTGTTTTAGGAGGCTTTAATGGAACAAACGGTCGTAAAAACCAAACAGCCCGTGGGGCTCTGGCTTCTTTTTATGACGGAGCTATGGGAGCGTTTCAGTTATTATGCCATGCGAAGTATTTTGATTCTGTACATGGTCTATTTGCTGGGTATGGACAAAGGCGGCGCTTCTAACGTATATGGCACCTTTACCAGCCTGGTTTATCTTTCCACCTTACTGGGCGGTTTTCTGGCAGATCGCTATCTAGG
This sequence comes from uncultured Elusimicrobiales bacterium, assembly GCA_944326765.1. Taxonomy (GTDB): domain Bacteria; phylum Elusimicrobiota; class Elusimicrobia; order Elusimicrobiales; family Elusimicrobiaceae; genus Avelusimicrobium. Next base: position 18,104 of record CALVFE010000027.1, read on the forward strand.
CCAAAAATGGGCTACTATTTGGGGCGGCTTGATGATCGCGGGCGGTATGTTTGTGATGAGCGTGCCAACCGTCGCTTTTCTTTATATAGCGATGGGGCTGATTATTTTGGGAAACGGTTTTTTCAAACCCAATGTGGTGGCTATCGTAGGGCAGCTGTACGAACAAAATGATGCGCGGCGCGACGGTGGATTTACGATTTTTTATATGAGCGTCAACATCGGCGCATTCTTTGGGCCGCTTCTGGTGGGACATCTGGCGGCAGGCGGCAATTATAAAGCGTCTTTTTGGATTGCTGGCGCGGGAATGATTTTGGGACTGCTTACCTTTATTTTCGGATATAAGAAATTTCTGGCCGGAAAAGGCGTCGCCCCCAAAGAGAAACCCCTCTTTTATAAAGACCCGGCAATCTGGGCGATTGTGTTGGCTATTCCGATGGTTGTCTTGTATATGAAAGGACACCATACGGCTTCTTATGTCTGTTTTGCCGTATTGGGCGCGGGCTATTATATTTTTAACAAACAGTCCAAACGGGTAAAAACCGAAAACACCGCGCCCTTAACTTTGCAGGAAAAACAACAAATTGCCGTCATCGGGATTTTGGCGTTTTTCAGTATTTTCTTCTGGGCGGCTTTTGAACAGGCTGGCGCCGCTTTAAACCTGTTTGCCTACGAATATACCGACCGGGTAATCTCCTTTTTCGGGCATACTTGGGAAATCCCCGCCAACTGGTTTCAAAGTTTAAATCCATTGTATGTAGTCATCTTTGCGCCGCTGTTTTCCAAATTATGGATTGACTTGGCCAAAAAAGGAAAAGAACCTTCCACCCCGGCCAAATTTATGATTTCGCTGTGGTTGATTGCCTTGGCGTTTGGCGTAATGCTCTTGGGCGCGTTTGCGCTGGTGGGAAATGCTAAAATCAGCTTATTCTATTTGGCCTTTACCTATTTGTTCCAGACGTTTGCCGAATTGTGTATTTCTCCTGTTGGCAAATCAATGGTAACGAAATTGGCGCCGGCGCGATTTGTGTCTTTATTAATCGGCGTGTGGTATTTATCCAACGCGGTAGCCAACAAATTGGCGGGCGTTTATTCGGGCTATTTTCAACGCATCAGCAACGAGCAATTCTTCTTGTGGCTGGTTATCGTACCGCTGGCGGTATCCGGGCTATTGATGCTGTTCTTAAAACCCATTAAAAAATGGATGCACGGCGTACACTAAGCCGTTTTTATACGAAAACCCCGAGGCTTTGCCCGGGGTTTTTGTTTATCTCTATATAGTTGGATTCCTTTTTTGTACTGCAGTTATTTGTATCTTTATGCCGTTGTCGTTTTTCCACCCATTTGTCCTGCTTATAAAAAGCCTTTGCGGCAGGAAATTTTATTGTTTGAGCATAGCGAGTTATAAAATTTCCTGCCGCAAAGTGATTTTTATAGGACGCTTGGACAACAGCCTTTTTCGTTCTTTTTCTGCCGCCCTCTTGCCGGGGGCAGGGCCAAAGATTGGACTCCCCACTCTATGCCCGTTACCACGATTGCTTTAAGCCGTACGACTCCAGCAATACCGCTTTTATAACGACTTACCCACCCCACTTTCGGTTCGTTGGCGTGAGATTCCTTTAACCATACGATTCCTTTTTGTACGCACCCTTGGAACATAATTTTGTGAGATAACCCTTCCTTTTACTCCTTTCCTGAATCAGCGTAAAAAGAAAACCCCCGCTTTCGCGGGGGTTATACAAAACGCAATTGGTTTGGAATTTATTTGGCTTCAGCAACCGCTTCGGCTTTTTCTTCCGGCTTGGCATCGGCGATTTTTTCTTCCACCGGGGTCAAGGGGTTAATTTGCACTTTAATCGTGGCGGTAACGGTCGGCTTCAAATAAATGCCCACTTCGGTTTCGCCCAAAGCTTTAATCGGCATATTGAGCTCGATGGAGTCCTTGGAGATATTATGCCCCAAGGCGTTCAAGGCTTTATAAATATCGGCCTTGTTGACTGACCCAAATACCACGCCGTCGCTGTTGACGGTTTTGGTAAACGGAAGCACCACGCCGGCCAATTTCTCAGCAATGGCGCGCGCTTCGGCGAGTTCCGCTTCGATGCGTTTGGCGCGTCTTTCGGCACCAAGCTGCCAGTTTTTGATGGCGCCTTCGGTGGCGAGTTCCGCCAAGCGGTGCGGAATCAAGAAGTTACGAGCATAACCGGGTTTCACTTCAACGATGCTGCCCACCATGCCCAGATTCTTTACATTCTGTTTCAAAATAACTTTCATTTCCAAATCCTCCGGCTTATTTCTTGGGCAACGAGTACGGCAAAATCGCCAAGTTGCGGTCGCGTTTGATCGCTTTGGTGATTT
>CALVFE010000028.1 GCA_944326765.1 uncultured Elusimicrobiales bacterium
GACCGCCGCAACTACGAACTGTACGATTTTGAAGAACTCGGCCGCGGCGAACCGGAAGTGATTGAAACCGGCCGCGTGATTACCACCGGGGAATACGGCGGCATTAAAGGGTTCCGCAACGTGTACGAAAAGCTGGAACTGGAATTTAAGAACGACGCCCACGCCCGCGAAATTTTGGAACTGGTGCGTTATGCCAATGTGCACAACCAGCTGCCGCTGGTGGAAAGCGAGCTGCGCTTTATCTACCACCACCCGGATATCGCCGCCAAGGTGATGACGATTACCCCGCATTATTTGGGAGAAGAAAAAAATGCTTAAACAGACGTTAGCCGAAAAAATTATTTCCGCCCACACGCCCGCGCCCGTGCGCGCCGGCGATTTTGTGGTGGCGGACGTGGACGTAACCGCCGTGCAGGACGGTACCGGCCCGCTGACGGTGGCCCAGCTGGAAAAAGCCGGCTTTAAAACCGTCAAAAATCCGGCCCGCACCATTTTGTTTATTGACCATGCCGCCCCCAGCCCCCGCAAGGAGCTGTCCAACACGCACATCGTTTTGCGCGACTTTGCCAAACGCACCGGCGCCATTTTAAGCGAAATTGGCGAAGGCGTTTGCCACCAGCTGCTGGTGGAAAAATACGTCAACCCCGGCGAAATTTTAATCGGGGCGGACTCGCACACGTGCACGTCCGGCGCGCTGGGCGCGTTTGCCACGGGCATGGGGTCTACGGACGTAGCGGTGGGGATGGCCATCGGCAAAACGTGGCTGAAAGTACCCGCAACGTTTAAAGTGGAAGTGACGGGCAAATTCCAGCCCAGCGTAGGTGCGAAGGATTTAATTTTGCATTTAATCGGACTCATCGGCGCGGACGGCGCCACCTATAAAGCGCTGGAGTTTTGCGGCGACACGATTGAAAATATGGAAATGGCCGACCGGTTTACGCTTTCCAATATGGCGGTGGAAGCCGGCGCCAAAGCCGGGCTGATTGCGCCGGACGCAAAAACCAAAAAGTATTTGCAGGAGCACGGCCGCGGCGATAAATTTAAAGAAATCAAGGCCGACGAAGGCGCCACCTACGAACGCGTGATAAAAATAGACGCGTCCCAACTGGAGCCGGTGGTTTCCTGCCCGCATACGGTGGACAATGTTAAAAAAGCCAAAGAGCTGGCGGATGTGAAAGTGAATCAGATTTACATCGGCACCTGCACCAACGGCCGCATAGAAGATTTGCGCGTCGCCGCGCAAATTTTAAAGGGCAAACACATTGCAGACGGCGTGCGGCTGTTTATCACGCCCGCTTCGCGCGATGTCATGCTTCAGGCGCTGAAAGAGGGCCTTATTGAAATTTTTGTGCAAAGCGGTGCGTCTGTTCAAACGCCGGGCTGCGGTCCGTGCGTGGGCGTGCACGGCGGCATTCTGGGTGACGGGGAAGTATGCCTGTCCACCCAAAACCGCAATTTTCAGGGCCGCATGGGCAACACCAAAGGGTTCATCTACCTGTGCAGCCCGGCCACGGCCGCGGCCAGCGCACTGACCGGACACATCACCGACCCGAGGGGGATTTAATATGCAATTAAAAGGAAAAGCCTGGAAATTCGGCGATAACATCAGTACCGACCACATCGCACCCGGCCGCCTGTTCCACCTGCGCAGCAACCTGCCGGAACTGGCCAAACACGTTTTGGAAGACGCCGATCCGAACTTCGCGTCCGCTATGCAAAAAGGGGATTTCGTGGTAGCGGGCAAAAACTTCGGGTTGGGTTCGTCGCGCGAACACGCGCCGACCATCATCAAACTGGCGGGCGTGAATGCGGTGCTGGCCAAAAGTTTTGCGCGCATTTTCTTTCGTAACGCGATTAACATCGGCCTCCTGCTCGTAGAATGCGACACGGACAAAATCAACGCCGGCGATGAACTGGAAGTGGACGTAAAAGCCGGGGTGGTGCACAACCTGACGCAAAAAACAGACATTCCCGTCACGCCGCTGCCGGACGTGATGATTAAAATTTTAAACGAAGGCGGCCTGATGGCGCACATCCAAAAACACGGCGGGTTTGATTTGGTATGACAGCAAAACATTTGGTTACGTTAATCCCCGGGGACGGAATCGGCCCGGAAATCACCCGCGCGGTGACGGCTGTTTTGGCGGCCGCCCAAGCCCCCGTGGAATGGGAAGAACAAACCGCCGGTGCGGCCGTGCTGGAAACGGAAGGCGCCGTACTGCCCCGGCGTGTGCTGGACAGCATTGCCAAAAACAAAGTGGCTTTAAAAGGCCCCATTACCACGCCCATCGGAAAAGGATTTCGCAGCGTGAATGTGGCACTGCGCAAAGCGTTGGATTTGTATGCCTGCGTGCGTCCGGCCAAAACGCTGCCCGGCGTAAAAAGCCGATACACTAACGTGGATTTGGTCATCGTGCGCGAAAATACCGAAGATCTGTACGCCGGGATAGAACGCAAAGTGGATGACGATACTGCCGAGTCCATCAAGCGCATCACGCGCGGTGCGTCCGAACGGATTGCGCGCTACGCGTTTGACTATGCCGTCCAAAACCGCCGCCGCAAAGTAACGGCCGTCAGCAAAGCCAACATCTGCAAATTTTCGGACGGGCTGTTTTTGGACGCGGTGCGCACCGTGGCCAAACAGTATCCGCAAATTGCCTACGACGAAGTGCTGGTGGACAATTTATGCATGCAGTTGGTAATTAACCCGGAAGTGTATGACGTGCTTGTACTGCCCAATTTGTACGGGGACATCGTGTCCGACCTGGCCGCCGGTTTGACGGGCGGTTTGGGCGTAGCCCCGGGGGCCAACATCGGCACCCACGCCGCCGTGTTTGAAGCCGTACACGGCAGCAGCCCCGCACTGGCCGGGCAAAACAAAGCCAACCCCACCGCGCTTTTGTTAAGCGCGTGCCTGATGCTGCGCCACTTGGGCGAGGCGGCCTGCGCCGAACGGGTGGAAAGCGCGTTGCTTTCCGTACTTCGGGAAGGAAAAACGCTGACGTTTGACTTGGGCGGCACCGCCACTACGGACGAATTTGCCCAAGCCATTATCCGGCAACTGAAGTGAATTTTATAAAACCGCAATCCGCCGTTTGCGTACAAAGAAACGGCGGATTTTTGCGCTTGAATGTTCCCTTGCGGGCTTCAAACGGACAATTTTTTGCGGATGAGGAGGCCCGCCTTTGCGTGGGACCTTGACGCAGTTTTGTTCTTTTTGATAAATTTTGGCTATGACCAAAATTTATCAAAAAACCCACCCGGCGGGGAAAAACGCCGGATTTACGCTAATAGAACTGTTAGTGGTCGTTTTAATTATCGGCATTTTGTCTGCGGTAGCTTTGCCGCAGTACCAAAAAGCCGTAGCTAAAAGCCGCACGGCCGAAGCCGTCACCAACCTGAAAGCGATTACGGATGCGGAAGAAGTGTACTATATGGCGAATGGCGCATATACAGACGACTTGAGCCTGTTGGATGTGCAGGTCAACCCCACCGGGAAGTACTTCCAATTCAGATGCAGTGATGGCGGCTATGCAAATGGAATCGTACGCACTTGTGCGGCGTATCCGCGTCAAGACAATTTGCCTGCATACATAGAATTTCACCTTTTAAATGCGGGACCAGAAAGCAACCGCGGAAAAAAGTGGTGCGTAGCCAATACGAGCAAGGAAATACAGGTAAATACCTGTAAAACTTACGGGCCGTTGGATTGGGAATCCAACGGAAGGGCTTTTTATAAGATGAATGGATAAATAAAAATCCCCGGTCTTCGGACCGGGGATTTTTTAGTTGGACGGCAGTAAAATTTATTCCAATACAACCGGGTGAATTTGTTCGGGCTCTTTATCCAGCGGCAGTACCTGTGCTTGGATGCCCGCAAAGTTGATGGCCGTCAAATCCACGGAGCGGATTTGGCTGTTGTTCATCGTGCGGTAGTAAAACGCCGGGTGCGTTAAATTGCTTACGCTCGTCCACTGGGTGGCGCTGGGCAAGTCCGGTATTTTTTGGCCGGCGGCAAATTCCACGCCAATCGGAATATCAAAGTTATTTAAAATGTGGAACGCTTGCAACACGCCGTCGTGTGCGGTGGCCGGTACGGGGGCCGTGTGCAAATAGAAAAACGCCCGCACAAAGCGCGAGGGGGGCGTAATGTCGCCGGGCAAACCCCACATTCCGGCGCCGGCGCCAAAGGCGGAAAGTTTTGTTTTGCCGTATTCCGCGGGTTTTACGTCGCCCGCCTGCATATGCACGTAATTGTTTAAATGCGTCACTTGCCACGGGAACGAAGGGGAGTTCGTCAGCACGCCCACGGTATTTTCGTAAATGTGGCGCTGGCCGTTATTTTCAATTTCCAGCACGACGCTGCGGCCGGTAGCGTCCGAAATGCGCCAGTGCCCGGTGGACGCGGTTTGCTGCCCTTCCTGCGGCGGATAAATGGTGACAATTTCTATCTTTTTAAGCCCTTTGATGACTTCTTCCACCGTGGCAAAGTTCGTCAGCATCCAGCGCACCAGCTCTACATCCGCCACGGATTTTTTGGCTTTTTTAGGGTTAAACGGCGCCAGGCTGCCGTAACCGGAGAAATAAAAAATCCCCGCGCCTAACCCCTTTTCGTTTACGCCTTCGCCGATGAAATCATCTTTCACTACGCTGATGCCCACCGCGCCGTATTTGTTCGTCCAGCTAAGGCCGTTGGGGCCTTGCGGCGTAAGGGACGTGTTCTTCTGCCCGCGCGGCAGAATGACGAGTTTGCTGTCCAAGGAAAATCCGCCCCATTCAATCGTGCGCGCCTGCAGGAAAGACTTGTCCTGCGTGGTGAAGGAAATCCCCGTGCACGCGTCTGCCGGCCACGCCGGCGCCAAAGCCAGCAAGCTGGCCAGTAGACTAGAAAATAGTTTTTTCATAAATCCTCCTAAGCCCATTATAAAAAAGAAACGGGCTTTTTAGCGGCACAAAAATAGGTTAGACCAAACGCCGGCCGACCCGGGGAAACCGGGGCGCAGCGTTTAGCGGGCGGCAGGATGCAGCAGTTGTTTTTTGACTTGTTGTTGTATCGTTTCCGATACGGGGAGCGCTTTGCCGTTTTGAATGACGGTTTTGTTGGAGCAAAAGCTGGCAAAGGTGCGCTGTACGCCGGCAAATCGGTCCAAAAGCGTAATCATTCCGTCTATTTCGTCGCAGGATATTGGGTTATAAAGGCGGAGCATAATGCCTTGCCCCGGCGCGGGAGAAGCGTATTCTTGCGGGCGGTCCTTTAAGTATTCATCCCCCAGGCCAAATGCGTGCCCCATCTCGTGCACCAGGACGGAAAAATAAGTAGGGCCGTCCCAGGCGAACATACGGTTTATCTGCCATAGCTGGTCTTGCACGTCGGTATCGTATGTGCCGGCCGCGGCTTGCGCAAAAATTTGGTCTGTCTGTTTTAAAAGTTCGCGTTTTTGCGGGTCGCTGGCGGCAGGGAAGTAGTCTTGCGGGGCGGGCGCTCGCAGCGGGTTGGCGTAATTTTGCGTCAGGCACATAAAAGGCGCGGTGTTCTTGTATTGAAAGGCAAAGAACGAATTAACCGACCCCAACACTTTGGCGCAATAATCCGAGGAAAGAATAACGGTCAGATCGGAAGATAGACCGGCCGGGTTAAAAGAAGGGTGCACCGCAAGAAACTGCGGGTGGGACGTCAGATTGCAAGACGACAGACGAATCAGCCGAAGGGGTTTGTCCAAAATTTTTAAAATGTCGGCCATTTCTTCTTCCCGCCCGGCGGCCCGTATGCGCACGGCTATCCCGTGGGTCCATTCACGCAGGGCGGCTTGCACCAAAATGTCCAACTGGTCGGCCGTGGGGGACGTAGGCGTTTGGGCCGGGGTGGCAATACAATACGTAATCTCGTTTTTATACAACAGTGTCGGTACCAAGAAACGGCTCTTAGCCAGCGAGTAGGTTTCTTCGGTATGGCTGAATTTAACGGCCTGCGCCGGGAGCGCGCAGAGCAAGCATAAAACAAATGTGAGCAACCCGTGCTTCATACTTTTAGTATAACGGTTCTGGCCATTTTTAACAAGGGCCTTTGTGCCCGTATGCAAGCGGGTCTGGAAGGCCAGCGGGACAGAATCGTGTGGTGACGCCGTCCGCCGGACGCCCACAAGAGGCGCACTTGTAGAAAATAAATCTGACAGCAGGCAAAGAAAAGTACTATATTATAATTTTATTTTTCGCGCTGGGGAGGCTGATGAAAATGAAACACTGCATCCGAAACCAAGGGGCGATGGCAAGCGCCCTTTTTCTTTTATTGGCGGCACCTGTGTCCGCCCAAAAAATCTCCCAAAAGACTTTACAAGCGGCCGAACTGCTATTCCCCAAGCGCGCTCCTTTTAGCTCCGCCATACAAGGCAAGCTGCCGGCACCGAATGTGCCCCAATTGCAACGCCGCATTTATGCGGCCTTGCAACAAAAAGCGGCCTTACGCATCCCAACCGGACCAATACTTTTGAACCGGGCGGACATCGTTGACTCGGCCGACGAAAAACACTTTCAACCGGCGCCCGGGTATCCGGCGTCGCCCGGGTTGCTGTCCGACCATACCAAAGTGCTGCGGCAAATCCAACAACTGTTGGAACAGGACCCGCGGTTGTTATCGCACGCGGTATTCTTGAACCACTATTTGCCCGTTACCGTGCCTTCTGCTTTTGCGGTGAAAAACAACCAAATGGTTTTAAAGGCCACCAAATACTTGCTTGAAAAAATACAGTGGTTGGAAAAACGCCCCAAACAAGGCCGCCCGCAGCTGCAAAGCCTGGCGGGGCCGGACGCGGTACTGCAGCTGGCGGAAAAATTATCCGGCGAAAAATTGATTCTGCTGGGAGAAATGCACTATGTAAAAAGCATTCAAAACGCCGTGCAGGACCTCGTGCTGGAGTTGCACCGCTTGCAGCCCGAAAGGCGCATTGTGGTGTTTACGGAGTTTGTGGATTTGCCCGAGCATACGGCCGCGCCGTCCGCCACGCTGGACACCTATTTCCGTAACCTGGCGGATGAACCGCTTGAAAAGCTGGGCGATGAGGATCTGTATCTGCGGGTAGAATATGCCCAGCCCCTGCTGGCCGCGCTGGTGCGCAACGGGGTGGAGGTGTACGCGCTGGAGGACCGCACGTTGTGTGACTTGATACGGCGCGAAGAAAGCCCGCTGCCTTCCGAAAAAAACACCGCGCGGGCCATTATGTACCGCAACCAAACATGGGCACGCGTGATGCAACGCAAAATGGCGGAAATCCGCCGGACGGACCCGGACGCTTTGTTTATTGTGTATGCCGGGATGGGGCATACGTCTTGGCTGGTGCCGTATTCCATGCCTAAATTTTTTACCAAAGAAAAACCGGCCGTGGTGGAAATTTCCCCCTTGGTGCCCAGCCGGATGAACGCGCTGGCGGTCACGTGGGGGGATCGGGACCCGTACTTTACCCCGCGCAAAGAAACGGCGTTGTATTATTGGTCCGGGCCCGAGGCCCGGGTGTTCGGCCGGAAAGCCGGGTTTGATTACGCCCTTATTTTGGCCGGGCGGAATTTGCGCTGGAATGCGGACGGATTATAAAAACCACCGACCGAACGAAAAAGGTTCATTTGCCGGGGCCCGGACGAACAGGAGTTATAAAGAAAAATCGATTCTAATTTGCTACTATTTTAAAACGATTTTCCCGATTTTCTTGATTGACAAACATCGCGCTTTACTCGGAATACAGAGGACATATGGAAACGCTTGTAAAAAACATTCAAGTAAAAAGTGTTTTAACAAAATCCAATTTGCCCGTAGCGGATTATTCCGTTAACCCCTATGTGGGGTGTGCCCACGGGTGCAAGTATTGTTATGCGTCGTTTATGAAACGCTTTACCAACCACCCGGAACAGTGGGGCAGCTTTGTGGATGTGAAGTATTGGCCGGAAATTAAAAACCCGCAGCGCTATGCCGGGAAAGAGCTGTTTATCGGTTCGGTGTGCGATCCGTATCAACCCTTGGAGGAAACCGCCTGCCGCACGCGTGCGTTGCTGGAACAAATGCAGGGGAGCGGCTGCACCATCAGCATTGCCACCAAGTCGGACCTGGTATTGCGGGATTTGGATTTAATCAAAACGTTTCCCCGCGCGCGGGTGTCGTGGTCCATCAATACGCTGGATGAAAACTTTAAAAACGATATGGACCAAGCCGTCAGTATTGAACGGCGCTTGGCCGCCATGAAGGCTTTCCACCAGGCGGGCGTGCGCACGACGTGCTTTATTTCGCCCATTTTCCCGGGGATTACGGATGTGCCGGCCATTATTCGGCGGGCCAAAAAGCAGTGCAATTTGGTGTGGTTGGAAAACTTGAACCTGCGCGGGGCATACAAGCCGGTCATTTTGGATTATATTCAGGGAAAATATCCGCATCTGGTCCCGCTGTATGAAGCGATTTACCGCAACGGGGACCGAAGCTATTGGGCGGAGTTGGACGCGCAAATGCGGCAATTTTGCAAAGAAGAAAACTTGCTGTATGTGCGGGATGACGATTCTATCCGTCGCCCGTTTGATGCGCCGCCCATCGTGGTAAATTATTTCTTTCACGAAGAAATTATCCCCTCTGCCAAGAAAAAGAAACAAGCGGCCTAATCCGTCTGCCCGCTACGGGCGGCAAGAGGGTATATGTGTTTGCGTGAGGGTGCTGTTTAGACCCTCTTTTTGCAAAGACGTTAAAACAGCTTGGACGAACTACCGGGCCGTGCATTCGGCCGTGGCTAGATGTGGCACAGCGTGCGGATATCTTTTAAAAATTGTTCGGCCGCCTTGGAAAAAATGGGGTGTTTCTTCCAGATCAAATACATAGGCGAGTACACGGCCGGTTCCAACGGACGGAAACACAAAGGGGAGGCTCCCGTCGTGTTGACTAATTTGTCCAGGGTCAGGGCGCAGCCGATGTTTTCTTCCACCAGTAGCGCGGCGTTGTAAATCAGGTTATAAGTGGCCACGATGTCCGGCTTTTGGGCCGTTTGGCTGAACCAGCCGGACAGCTCGTTGTACCGTTCGGCCTGTTGGGAAACCAACAGCGGGACGCCTTCTAAATCTTGCGGACGTATAACCTTGTGCGCCGCCAGCGGGTGTTTGGCAGGCATTAATACACCCCAGCGGTCCTGTTGCGGAAGCGTGATGTAATCATACCGTTCCAGTTTGGCCGCTCCAATCAGCAGCGCAAAATCCAATAATCCTTTATCCAGCCGTTCCGTCACATCGGTGGCGTTGCCGCTGAACAGGTGGTAGCGCACCAGCGGGTGCTGCCGCTGCATCCGGCGGACGGCCTTGGCAATTAAACGCATCCCGTCGGTTTCCCCACCGCCAATATACAAATCCCCTGTAATTTGCCCCACGGGGGAGGAAAACTCCGCTTTGGTTTTGTTGGCCAGCGTAATTAATTCTTCCGCCCGTTTGCGCAGCAGCTCCCCTTCTTGCGTAAGCGTCAGCCGGCGGCTTTTGGTACCTCGTTCAAACAGACGGGCTTTCAATTCTTTTTCCAGCGCTTTAATTTGACGCGAAAGATTCGGCTGCGAAATGTGCACCGTCTGTGCCGCCCGCGAAACATTCCCTTCCTGTGCCACCGCCAGAAAATACCGCAAAACACGCAAGTCCATAAGGCCCCCTAATTATATGCATTTTATACATATAATATCATAAAAAATAAGTATTTGATATACTATTTTGTTTTTCCTAAACTATCCTTACGAGGTGAGTTTTATGAAACAATATACAGATTTGGTGTTGGATCAGGAACGGGCGTTGTATGGCATTAAAAATGCCGAAGTACGCCATTGTTTATTTGACGGACCGGCCGATGGGGAATCCGCCTTGAAGGAAGCCGGCTCGTTGCATATATCGGATTGCGACTTTCACTTGCGTTACCCGTTGTGGCACGTGGACCACAGCACGGTGGAATCCTGCCGGATGAACGAAAACTGCCGGGCGGCCCTGTGGTACAACCGGGATATCCGCCTGTTAAAGTGCACCTTGGGCGGCATTAAAGCCGTGCGGGAAGGACGCGGCGTGCAACTGGAAGATTGCCAAATTAATTCGTCCGAATTCGGCTGGAAATGCCGGGATTTGTCGTTAAACCGCTGCAGTTTGGTGTCGGAATATCCGTTTTTGGATTGCCAGGACGTCAAAATCAATCGGCTGGATATGAAGGCCAAGTACTCCTTCCAGTATGTGAAGAATTTGTCCATTCGCCACAGTGTGCTGGATACGAAAGACGCCTTTTGGCACAGTGAAAACGTAACCGTAGAGGACAGCATCGTTAAAGGCGAATACTTGGGCTGGTATTCCAAAAATTTAACGTTTATCAATTGCAAAATCATCGGTACGCAGCCTTTGTGTTACGCCAAAAATTTGGTGCTTAAAAATTGCGAAATGCAAGACGCGGATTTAGCGTTTGAATACAGCGAAGTACAGGCGGATGTGATTACGGATATCGTCAGCGTGAAAAACCCGCAAAAAGGCTACATCCGCGCCCCGCACATCGGCAAAATTATTTTGGACGAAAACCGGCTGCCGGGTTCCGATTGCCGGATTCTGCAGCAACAGCCGGTAGCCGCATAGGAGAACAAATGGAATTAAAAAAGTTTTTAAATCACGTAAATCAAGGCCTGCCGGTGGAGGGCGGGTCCCCGGTTCACCAATATATGACGCAGCTTGCGCACGATGCGATGCGCATCACCGCCCGGTTAAACAACAGCTATCACGAACCGGAGGAGATACGGGCTTTGTTTTCGGAATTAACGGGGAAGCCGGTGGATTCTTCCTTTTGTTTGTTTCCGCCCTTCTACACCGATTGCGGGAAAAATATCACGGTAGGGAAAAATGTGTTTATTAATTCCGGGTGTCGCTTCCAAGACCAGGGCGGTATTTACATTGATGACGGGGCTTTAATTGGCCACAACGTGGTGTTGGCCACGCTGAACCACGCACTGGACCCGCAGACGCGTGGTACCACGATCCCGGAGCCCATCTATATCGGCAAAAATGTATGGGTGGGCGCCAATGCCACGATTGTGCCCGGCGTAAAAATAGGGGACGGCGCGGTGATTGCCGCCGGTGCCGTTGTGACAAAGGACGTTCCGCCGCGGGCGGTGGTGGGGGGCGTGCCGGCCAAGGTATTAAAATTTATTGAAACATCCGAGGGAAAAGTATCCGTTCGGGAACAGGTGGCTCTGGCGAGGAAATAACCTTCGGTTGCGTGGCTGCGCCAGGTAATTACAACTAGGTGAGAAAATGTTTCCTTACTGCCACCAGGGGCAGTAAAGATTAAGAAACAATCCGGACTTACATAAAAGCGTAGAAATACAATAAGGGCAAAAGGATGCAAAGATACCTTTTGCCCTTGCTTTTGGGGCCCAAATGCGCCGCAGGCAAAAGTATCTGATTGGGATTGTGCTGCCCAAAATAAAAAATCCCCGACGATAGCGGGGGATAAACAAGCTAAAAAGGCATTAAAAAATCCCATCCAAAGTTCGATGGGAGTAAATATGGGGTTCGCTTTTAGAATACTTTTACAACTTTTTCTCCACCAATGTCATTTATTGGCATATTTTGCTTTTCCGACGAGAAAGAACCCTTAAAAATGGTCAAAAAGGCCCTTCTTATAACTTTTTGCAAGGTGTCTTGAGACATTAAATTCGGCCTAAAAATGACATTTTGGACCCGTCCGCTACAACTTTAGGGTTTGTGGCTATTGATGAATATTTAGGGCACTTGAGGAGTCTAATCCCAAGCACCCTATGTTATGTAACAACAAGTAAGGAAATATATTGTAAATAGGATTAAAATCAATTCTTAGAAACTCTTGCTAAGTCCTATTTCCCAACGGGTACGTTCATAATCATAATTATATACATTAGAAGTCCGTTGGTTATAAATAAAATTTACAGTTGGAGTAATATCCCAAAATCGCAGATATTTGTTACTTAGAGATAGATAAACTCCGTACGTGATGTCTTGTCTTTTCACTTCTTCTAAATTATTATTTCTTCCAATAAAAAGACGTTTCCCCTGGTAGTTAGCAAAAGTAATATTTGGTTCTGCATATATGTTAAATCCCCACGGCAGCTCTCTCCCATATCCCAAAGCATATCTTTGACGAATATTATTATTCCAATCACTTTGGCTACGTTCATAAATTAAAGAAGCAGATAAAGACGCATAACTCCTGTTATTTATGCCATACATTAAACGAAAGAATGAGGCATAGTTATGAGAATTGTATCCCTGATATTCATAATCATTATAATTTGCTTGGTCTAGATTGAAGCGCCCATATAAAGACAATCTATTAGAAATATCGGCTGAAAAATCTCCGAAGAGCCCTTTCGTTGTATTATAGCGACTTTCATCATTCCATTGTTGGCGATAAGAAACTCCTAGGCCATACTCAGAGCGCCCTACTATATAATGTGGACCAAATTCTCCACCTATTCCCCAAAAAGAATATCGATCATCACTATAATCAATGCTATCTAATATCAAGCGTCCTTTTAATCCCCAATTATCGCTTAATTTATAAATATAGGATAGAGAACCAAATCCTTGAAATCCAACATCCGATTCTATGTTATCTAATTCTCTACAAAAAGGAAGTCCCATAAAATTAAAGCATTCCAGTCTCCTTCCAGACATTGTATTAATGTTAGAATCCGGGGCCATTCCTACACTAATGTATAGTTGCCAGGATCTCCGACGTCTCATAACTTCTAACAGATTGTGTATATTTTGTTTTATGATAGGGGATAAATCTTTTTCAGATAGCACCAGTCGTAAATGGTAGCGGGCGGCATCGTCTTTGTGTTGTAAAAAATATACAAAACCTAATTCTAATCGCACTTGAGTGAGAGAAGGATTATCTGAAAGTATTTTTCGGTATATAGAGGCGGCTTCTTCATAATCTTTCTTTTGTAAAGAGAGTTGGGCAATCAGAAATTGAATTTGTTCTTTTTCCTGATTGTTGTGGGTTTTTTGGTATTCTTCAATTAAAGCCTGTTGGGCTCCTTCAATATTGTTACCAGCCAGCAATATTTCTGCCCGCTGTGTATCGAATGCCCAAGCATAGAAGGGGAAAAGTAAGCAATATAAACAAGATAATATTTTTTTCATATGAGAAAGGGCCCTAACATATTCTGTTAAGGCCCTAAATTAATTATTTTATTTCTTTAGCACCAAAAGAATAGCGTTGATTGGAGTTGGCAATATAACCAACTGCTTCCAATCCCTCATTTCCTGTCAGTAACGTTCCATTTCCCCACCAATATGATCCAGTGTGAGAATCTGGCGCAATACTTTGCAAGCGGAATCCAGCATTATAAACGTCTCCCGTATAATCAAACAGGTTAGAACCAGCCGAAGAATCAAATACATTACCAGTTAGTTTGTTTGTGGCAAAGTTAAAGTTCATATTCATTTCATAGTGATTGGGTAACAAATACCCTTTGAGCTGGGCTGAATCTTGTTGTATGTTTTTAGCAAGTTTCGTATTATCGTACATATATAGATAATAATAAGGGACATTAAGGTGCCAGAAACTTCCTTCTTCACTTACTTTCCAATATCCAAAATCACTTGCTGTTAATCCCAATTTGCTTCCCCCTAGCCCTACTACGTTGAGACGATTGATTTGTTTGGTAGACCATTCTGGGGATGAGGTTGAACCAGTTTTATATTGTCCAGTCCAAGAACGGGATTCTGTGTATATTTTTTCATAAGCTGTACTTTGGGTTAAATTGGCTTCTGTTAAATAGATGGTTTCAGGTTGAAAATTAATTTCACTAGATAACATCCCATTGAAGGTATGATTAGAAAATACCCCATTATTTAATATAGGAGCCGCTGTAGTTAGCATTATGCTATTTTCTGCTAACTGAGCAGAAGGTTTCATAAATCCACTTTGAGTATAAAAAGCTGGCGCCGCAAGTTCATCGGTGGGTACCTCCCAAGTGACATCTGGATATTGTTGTTTATCTGTTAAAGCACTAATTAAATTATAGTTGGGTTTAATAACAGGCGCTTCAGGCTTGGGTGAAATGGCACCAAAAGAAGTATTAACAAAGACGCTATACTGAGAATTTTCTCCCCAAAAAGAAAGCTTTCCCACTATTTCATCTTGTGTCTCGCCTTCTAATAACTTTCCTGAGCCGGTTGCATAATTCACACTATTGAGTTTATATTTAGAGAGAGCAGAATCCGGCTGGCTATTGTGATCAATGGAAACTGAATTAACATTAAAATCACTGGAAGAAGATAGATTCCCAGATAAGTTAAACTTATACCAACTTAAACTGGCAAGAGCAGTGGCCATATCTCCATTTAAAGTTCTATTTGCAAAATCTATATTTAAGTTAATATTCCCAGTAAAAGGAAGATAATCTTTCCCTGCTGCATAACCACTTTCGGTTTCTACCAATTCTACCCCGCCCAATAGGTGCCCTTGATAAGTGGCGGTATCGGTTCGGTCGGTTGATGCAATCTTGGTAGTATCATACAAATAGAAAGGTTCATACCAGGGTAATTCTCCGAAAGAAGAAAAACTAATGGAATTATTATGATACCCAAAATCGCTGCTTTTTAATCCTAACTTTTGCCCACCCAAAGCTAAAATATCACGGGACACTACTTCCATATCGATCCAATTGTCAGGTTCATAAGAGTGTTCTTTGTAGTTGTACAAGCCTTTAATAGTATCTCCTTGGTGTTCGTAATAGTCTGCATAATCATCTGAGTGGCTATAATCATTGACTCCGATAGAAACCGTGTAGGGTTCGTAAACATCTTCTAATTCTCCTCTGTCGGGATCAATGTTGTATTTAAATCTGCCATTTTCTACAACGGGCCGTTCTCCTCTTACAATTAAAGAGGATTCTGCTACAGAAATTTCACCGACTTGTTGGGTTTGTTGATAGCGATCTATCGATGTTAATAAGCTGATAATTTCTGGCTTTTCGCCAGGCTGAACTGGATTTTCATAGCCGCCATCACTTCCGCCGCTGCTTCCGCCAGAAGCTGCTAATCCGCCACCGATTCCAACGGCAGCTAGTAAGATAAGTAATATTGTGGTCATATTAATGTCTCCTATTTATACAAAGGTTCTATATAGCGATTAACTAAGTTAGGCAGAATAATCGAAGGGGTCGTGTTTTTCATGGTCCAGGTGGTACTCTTGCCATTTAGTACACTTTTATCTAATATTCGACCGCTTTTTATGTCTATTAATACAACTGATATTTGAACTTTATCTCTAATGGTAGACCAAGGCGTGTTGTGGTCTTCCCATTGTTCTACTAACGGATAAACCAAATAACCCGCTCCTAGTAATTGAGTTTTTTTGATGGCTTCTCGTAATGAAGAAGGAGTTTTCAGGGGGATTACTTGTTTGGAGTAGGACCTCCATTCTTGAACAAAAGTATTTTGTGTTTCTTGATTCTCTTGAGGATATTCTCCCTGTGTTAAGGCAATATATACGGGCCGATTCGAATCCAGGGGGACACCTCGTGAATTTTTTGTAGTTACCTGATAACTGGCGCAACCTGTAAGGCTTGCGATTAGCATTGCAGAGAGTATAACTCTAAGTGGACTCATTTTTTCTCCTTACTAGACTTGACTTCCTCGGGCTCAAGAATAACAAGAAGCAAAAATGGAGAAACAAAAACGGCTGTTACATTTGAGCCATTCTGAGTAACCCAAATATAAACAGCCGTGGTTTCCTGCCCAACTGGGCAGGAAACACTCGGCACGGTACACTCAAGGGATCAGCTCGAGCATACTGTGCCTAAAAACGGTTGTTTTTGGACTCAGAATGTGCCGTTGGTATTCCCAACAGCGCACCGTATTCTGCATACGGTTCCAAAAACAGATTCAAAATTGTATATAAGCCACGTTTAAGGCTTATGGAACACAAAAATACTCCTTTTCCAATATCATCTATTATAAAAACTTTTCTTTTTGTTGGCTAGCTCTATTTTTTCTAGTAATAGTTTGAGAATATAGTAAAAATATTTCTCTTTATATAAAGCAATTAATTTATGTTATTTATAAATATATTGGCAACTAAATTAAAAACATAAGATTTTGGATATAATATCTGCCAGCCTGTCTTTAAAGACAAAGAATTCAACGTATTTACTGAAAGACAAAATATTGTATATAGGGAAAACATAACCCTTTAGCCAGATTGTGCGAAAGAGCATGCTAAGATAACAACATGATTGGACTTGGTATAAAATTTCAGCATTGGGATAATTTTATTATAAACTCTTTGAAATAATTTTCAGATTAAAGAAATCGAGCAATGATATCTAGTTGGGAAGCATTTAATGTCGCAATGCTATTTTTAAAAATTATTTCATTTTCATTGATGCGTTCAAGGTGCGGTTTTATCCACTCAATATCATCAAATGAGAATCCATAACGTAATAACCATATTTCGTTTGAATTATTGGTCCCATATTTGATGTAATTTGCCAAAGCTTGAGCTCTCGAATCTCCGGACTGATTATAGTAGAGAGAGAACGCAGCCACAAATGCATTTGCTAGAGATAGTGATATAACCTTATCTAAATAATCATAAGTGTCATATACGAGTAAATCATAGTTAATATGTCGAACTGTTCCTTGAGGAAACAAGGGGGCACGTTTGGCATGTTGATTGGGTAATGACTGGGCGACTACCGAGAATCTCGTGGATAAGTTGTTTAATCGCATGTTAGCTTCTATTTCTGTGATTTCTCCATTTTTTTGTTGTTTCTGTATTTTTTCTTGTTCCTCTTTGCGTGCAATATAGGCATATCTTAATGCGACAACTTCTTTAAAAGATTTCCCTCGTACTCTCCATAGTAAAATTGGGATAGCAGTATCCAGAACCATTTGTTCTGCCTGGACAAGTTCTTTTCTGCGCAAATGTGAGGCATATAACTGTTTTAGTGATTTTTGAAGAAGTTCTTTCTTGCCTCGGGATAATTGATGATACTCTGCGGCTGAGATCAATTGATCGTTAGAAAATAAAATATTCAAAATATTACGAATGTGGATGTCGTTGCTTGATGCAGTCAGACGAGAAACTTGTTCATTTGTCAACTGAAATTCATCATTAAAATTATTATTTCTCATCGCCTCTACCGTGTCTTTTGAATCCTCATTTAATTGTGAGATCGTGGCTTCTAGTTTGGATGTCGAAGCGATAGTATAGCTTTCATTAATTCTTTTTCTAAAAGTATTGATGTTCTTTTTTTTAACTACGATGTAACCAAAATTAAACTCGTGAGAAAGTGTTGTTCTCCCTGCTCTGCCTATTAAATTTTTAAGGGCCAAAGGCTGTAAAGAATAAAAATTATCAATCCAAACTACGTCAAAAGGCATATTAATGCCTTGTAAAAGTGTAGATGTAGCAAAACAAATTTTTGCGAATTTACAATTAATGAAACGCTCGATCAGAAGGCGAGCTTTTAACGGAATAGAACCGTGGTGAATGACGATTCCCCTTTTCATCATTTGTATCATCATAGAATGTTTCTCTATGCCTTGTTCTTCCGCGCCTATATAATCTTGTAATTCTTGAATATAGGCTAAGGCTTTTGGTTCCTCCAATAAGGGGCAGAGAGAAATCAAATCTTGAAAATTTTCCAAATGTTCTCCTTTGTATATTTTGCTTTTTGATATATAAATAAGAATAGTCTTTCCTTGTTTTAATAATTCTGCTGGGATATTGGGGGCAGGGACGGAAGGTGGTGTTTGTGTGTTGTCTGTGTAAGGGGAAAAATATCTAAATGTTCTTGCATTTTCTTCAAGACAAATTTTTCCTACAGATAATTGGTTATAATTATATGATTTCCCCTCATCAGTAAGATGGTGTTTCTCTAGCTGAGCTTCTGGATTGGAGGTAAAGGGTTGTGTGAAAACAATTTTTGCTTGAGGAAATTCTATATGCACTCTACGTACTAAAGCATCAAAACGAATTTGCCTAATTTCATCTCCTAGATCTTGAGCTTCGTCAAATAAGAAAAGTCCAATTTGTAGTTGGTTTTTTAGCTTAAAGACTTCGCTTCCTCGTTCGGGGGTAATAATATAAATTCGTCGTTTTGTTTTTGAAATATTGATATTTTCAATGAATTGTAGAATCAGAATCGATTTGTCATTATTGAATTCTTGTTTGATGCTATATATATATTCTGCAATAAGGGCTCTAGAAGGAACAACAATGACAATGTCTTTTTCTTCTTCTTTGATTAATTCGCGGAATAAATGGGATTTCCCTACACTAGTAGGTGCAGAAAAAGAGAAAACTTTGTTCTGCATAATATTATGGTAAGCTGAGGCTTGCACGGGTGTAAACCGATGCTTAGTTTCGTCTTCGATAGCTCCTGCATATAAAGAATATACATATTCGAGAAGAGTATTTGGATCTTGCACTTTATAAAAAAGTCCTAACAAATATAGCAAGGTTTGTTCATGTTTTGCAAAGGTTTCGGGATTAAATTTTTTGATATATGCTAAGGTTTCTAATGAGGAGGCATCAATAGGGCCTTTCTTATGTATATCATTTATAATAGATTGGAGAGTTTCTTCAGCATGTAAATCTTGTAATAATATCATTTTATATTTCGACTCCAATTAAATAAAGTTCTTGATGTTGAAGTAATTCTTTTATTTGTAAATTATTTTTGAGCGGGAATAAGATGGTATTTCGGGGAGTTGTCGTTCGTAAGCTGAAAGCAGCTGCATATCCTTTATTTCCATTTATGCAGTTTTGGACAGTTTGTTCGCAAATGAAATTCTTTAAATCAGACAATTCACTACGATCTTTTTCCTCTTTAATAAATTTTATAATTTGGTTTAATGCAGTGTTATGCGGGGTCCCTTGGGCCGTGTATTTGCTTTCTCCAAAAATAAGGATATTTCTAGGGGTTTCTGTATGAAAGTCAAATCCTGGATTCCCCAAAGCTTTTTCTTTCCATATTTCTGCCAAGGGGATCATTTTATGGTAATACTGTTTAGCTAAGCCTTGATGTGCCGCATAGGATATAATATATTCACCACTGTCAGAAGTAATTTTGTCTGTATCTCCCTTTTTAATTTTTTCGACCATTTTAGGGATTGTCCTCTTCGCTCGAGCTTGATATGCGTATCCAATAGTAGAATCCAAATTTTTAAGCCAAGAAGAATTAGAAATGTGAGAGATTAAATCTTGAATGATTTGGGCGTGTTCTTCAACTTTTATGTGAATATAATAAATATCACACTCTGTTGTCAGACCATAGACCGTGGTATCTATTTTGCTGCAATCTACTATTTTCATAGTTCTATTATAATATATTCTATATATCATTATAATTATAGATTTTTATTGAATTTGTTATGAGAATGATAGAGATCCTTGAAATGTGATACTTCAAGTAGCATATATACCCAATATACCAAGTTCCTAGCATTTAGGCGGTTTTAATCTTGCCCCTCTTCTCTAACTGGGGTTATTTTCTTCTCGTGGACAATTTTTACCAAGACTTTGCTGTAATCTCCTATTTTTAAGGCAGTATTTGTTCGTTTAAGGTCAGTGTTTTTAACAATCGGTTTAATATGTATCAATTTCAAGTTGTTAGCAAATGTGTTTTGTAAGCTGTGCATCGCCTTAATTTTATACAAATCAAAATAATAGCCTTTATCAATAACGAAAGGTGCTCCTATTTACTTGATGTCTTAGTAAAAATACAACTCATCGCCTAAGCGGTTATATAAGTTTTTCTTGCAATGCTACTATAATTATCATACTCTTAAATATTCCGATTAAGCTTGCCATAGATTCAGCCAGCCAACTATAATGATAATCAACGAGAAGAAGGGATATCCCAACATTATTCGTAGGCAGACCTGCGCGCCTAATTTGCAAATTCATTCTATATGAGCGGAGACGTTCTGGAAAGCAGTAATACCTTGTCAGCATCCAGACCTTTTCTTAGCATGCAAAAAGAAATCCTTCTTTGTTCCTATTGTGGATATTTTTGTTATTTCAGAGCGAATCCCCGTTCTCAAGAGCCTTATTCTAGGGACACAATATTCAGCAGATAATTCTCAACGATAGTAATTAAATTATTGTCTATTACAACCATTTTAGTGTGAATGCTGGAAATAAGAAGACTCGTACAGCCCTATGCAAAGCACACGTAGCACTCCTAGGCTGTTTACCTAATGCAATATTTCTAAGCAAAAATTAAAAATGGTATACACTTACCCATTATATAGA
>CALVFE010000029.1 GCA_944326765.1 uncultured Elusimicrobiales bacterium
AGGGTTTTCTGACGGGAATAACCTTGCGCGCCCCAACAAAAAACCACGCTTTCGCGTGGTTTAAATGGTGCGCCCAAGGCCGTATTGTAGGGGAAAGGCGGACAAGTTCGCTTGGTCGGTGCAAGCACAGGGTTTTCTGACGGGAATAACCTTGCGCGCCCCAACAAAAAACCACGCTTTCGCGTGGTTTAAATGGTGCGCCCAACAGGAATCGAACTTGTATCTTCAGCTCCGCAGGCTGACACTCTATCCATTGAGCTATGGGCGCTTAAATCGGATTCAAAGGCATTCTCTGCTACTTCACTATTCTAACATTTTTGCTTTTGCATTTCAATTAAATTTATGGAAAGGCTTTTTCGCCCTCCTAATAATGAAAATTTATTCTATTTTTTGATGATTTTTTCATTTTTCAAACTGCTATAATAAAAATATGAAAGAAGAAAAAACCGGTACCTATGTGTACGATAAGAAATTGGGGAAAATGGTCAAAGTATCCGACCGGATTCCGTCGGTAAAAAAATCCGGCGGCCATTGCTGCGGCGGATGCTGCGGTCATTGCGGCTGCCATGAGGACTAATAGCCCGTCGGCGTCTGTTTCGCCCACTCCCACATCTGCCCAAACCCTTTTTTTCCAGTCGCTGGGGGGACTGCTGGCTGTGTTGCAAAAAGCTCTCCTGCCTCATTTGGCGGCCGGGATAGGGCTTTTTTTGATGACGTCCTATGTTACCTATGCGGTTTTGTTGGCTCCTGCCCATCTGCCTAAAGGGCTTGAATGGACAATTACGTGTTTCGTGCTTTGTATATATGGCATTTTGGCCTTTTTTTATTCCCTGTTGACCGCTTGTGTGTTTGCTTTGCGGGCGGCTTGTGTTACATGGGACGAGTTCATTGATAATATGTTGGGAATGGTCAAAGAAAAAGTCGCCTCCAAAATTAACAATATGAACGATGGACTTGCCAAAGATCAAGCAAAAGTGGTGGTGGCGGGCAGTATAACGGAAGTGGCAGGATTATTTAGAGGATATGAGCGGAAATCGTGGCTGCGTTGGTTGACGGCTGTATTGCTGGGATTGCTGACGTTTGCTATGCGCTCGGTGTTGATTGCGCGGATTGTTAAGATTTCCGGCACGACGGTAAATTTGGGGAAAATTTTTGCCGGCAGAGCTACTTTAGTGGGCGCCGTTTTTTTGAATTTGCGTTTATTTGCCACCTTGGTGTTGTGGTTGCTGTATGCGGCGGGGGTTTTTGCCGTATTGATGAATTTCCTTTTTGTATTTTGGTTGAAATAATAGTTTAATATCACTATGCGTAGAATTTTACTGACGATTTTGTGCCTTGTCCTAACAGCCGCCGCTTTTGGCGAAACGGTTTCGCAGCTGTTTGCCAAAGCAAAAGCCGAAAAAAATCCCAATACACAAATTAAAATGCTTACCCAAGTCATTGCCAAATCGCCCCGTATGGCTGATGCGTATCATTATCGGGCGGACGCTTATTTGACGTTGGGACGTAATAAACAAGCCTTGGCGGACTATTCTAAAACCATTTCGCTTCGGCCGCGCGATGCTTTTCGGTATTATGCGCGGGGGCTGGCGTATCAAAAAATGGGGCGTTTTTCCTTGGCTCAGGCAGATTTTTCAAAAGCCATTTCTTTAAAGCCTTCTTATCGAGATTTTTATTTGGCACGCGCACGCGCCAATGCTTCTTTGGAAAAATATGAGGATTCTCTGCGCGATTATCAAAAGTACCTGGGGAAGAAAAGCCCTTCGGTAGCCGTCGTCAAGGAAATGATTCCCGTCTATTTGGGGGCTTATCGGTATGAAGCGGCGCAGAAACAGCTGCAGCGACTGCAGGAGGCGGGCGATGATTCCGCAGACCTCTATTTTTGGCGGGGACGCATTTATTCCGCCCAAAACCGGCTTGATGAAGCGGTTTCCGCTTATAGTAAAGCGATTCATCGCGATGCTTCCCATGCGCAGGCTTATCGTTATCGTGCCGGAGCATTTAAGAATATGGGAGATCTGCCCGCTGCTTTGGAAGATTACACGGTTTTGCTTAAACTCCAGCCGGAAGCTATTTTTTATAATAGACGCGGGTTGGTGTATGAAGAAATGAAACAATTTAAAGAAGCCGCTCAGGATTATACCCGGGCGATTGAGCTTTTGCCTAAGTGGGCAATTCCCTACAACAACCGCGGCTTTGTTAAAATGCACTTAAAAGATTGGAAGGGAGCCAAAGAAGATCTAGAAATGGCTATTCGGCTGGATAATACGGCTCCGACGCCTTATGTCAATTTGGCGGGAGTATATTGGCTGAGCCGGAGAGACCGCAAAAATACCTATGATAATTTAGATAAGGCCGTCCGCCGGAATTTTCGGAATTTTGAATCGCTCTATGATGACGAGCAGAAAGGATGGATGTTTAAAAATATCAATAAAACCGCCGAGTTTAGGGCGGTGTTATATAAATAAATTTAAATGAATGAGCGGAAAACCCCTTCCATTTCGGAAGGGGTTTTTGGTTACACGATGCCCCAATATAATAGCCAGACGATTCCATACCGCGCACATTTGGCTAGACCGGCAGTCAACAGATAAAACCCAAAGTTAACTTTTAAAGCCCCTGCCATAATGGTGATGGGATCGCCGATAAACGGTACTCCTGCCAGGAGCAAAGCGGTGCGGCCGTGCTCGTCAAATAAGAGTTTGGCTTTCTCCATATAGGTCGTTTTAACCGGAAACCATTTGGCATGTTGAAAATGACTTAAATAGCGTCCCAATACCCAGTTGATCCCTACTCCCAGCAAAGTGCCGCCGCACGCCGCGCAGCATAATAACCAAGCGGTGTATTTACCGGAGGCGAGCAAAGCAAACATGACCAGTTCTCCTTGTGCCGGGATAATGCTGGCGGAAATAAGAGAAATAAAAAATTGAAAAATCAGAATGTGCAGTTCTGGCATAAATCCTCCCATACAGCATAGCGCAATTACTGCCTTTTGGAAAGGGAAAATAAAGGTTATATGGAGGAATGCGATCTTTGAAAAATTTATTAGAAACCGTCACATAGACGGTGTAGGAGAAAGTCAGAAAAGTCCCGCTGCCGCGCACACTGCCAAGTAACGGCTTAATTTGGCGATTGTTACCCAGATAAGAAAAGTGCTGAGGCGTATGCCTAAGGTGCCAGCGGCCAGCGTAATTGGATCTCCGATAAGCGGTACCCAAGACAGCAGCAGCGACCATACGCCGTATTTTTGGAAAAATTGCGTTGCTTTTGCAAATTCCCGGGGAGAAACCGGAAACCATTTTTTATGTTGAAAATGTGCTAAATAGTGGCCTATTCCCCAATTGACCAGCGATCCTAATACATTTCCCGCCGTGGCGGCTGCCAATAAGATCCAGGCGTTGTATTTTTGGGTATAGACCAGCCAAAACAAGAACCCTTCTGATTGGGCGGGCAGCAGGGTGGCGGCTGTAAAAGCGGTTCCAAACAACAATAGGCAGGCGTATAAGGTGTTCATTGCGGCAAAATTTCTAATGCTTCCCGCAGCGTGTTGCGCCATCGGTTTATTTTTGCTTCATAGCTTAGTGAAGCGTTGGCCGGACTGGTAGAAGGAAGTACAAAAAATCTTTTGTCCAGAAAACCGTTAAAGGCACGTTTAAAATATAATGCGGCGGCTTGCCCGTTAAATAGCAGGGTATGAATTGCGGGAAAGGATTTAAATAACGTCGGGAAATCATTGGGGATAGGGTAACAAATAGCCGTATCCAGACTTCCTTTTCGTTCACAACAGGCCAGGGTATCCCACAGGCCTATTCCGTTTGCGAGCAGGGTATTGAGTTTGTCTTTGTAATCCAGAGGCGTGCGCCCTGCTGCCAGAATTTCAAACATAAAACGCCAAAATAGATTATACTTGTAGGCATAATACTCTCCGGCCGCCAACGAAGCCGCGCCCGGCATGCTGCCTATAATTAACAGGCGGGTATTTGCGTTGACGCAAGGAGGAAAACTGTAAAGAGGCATATCGAACGTTTAGGGATTTTCTTGCAGGTATTTTTCCAGCAGAGCGGCGGCGCTGGCCACTTTTTCGGGGCAGGGGCGTACTTGGTAATAAGCCTGCGTGCGCGCTTGCGGGGTAGGATCCTGTGGGCCGGGGGGCAAAGCGAGCAGCTCCCGACAAATAATGGAACCATTTTCTTCTTTAAACCGCTTAGCCAGTTGTTGTATGCGGGCGTATAATTGGGCTTTGGCTTTTTGATCGGTGGGATCTGCGGAGGCGTATTTAAGCCCTAAAACCATAAACATTCCGCTTACGGCGCCGCATACTTCCCGTAAACGCCCCATACCTCCGCCGAAACCCGCACTTAATTTAAGAGCCGTTTGTTCGTCTAGTTCCAGCTCTTTGCTGAAGGCCAAAAAAACCGCTTGAGCGCAGTTATATCCAGCCAGGAAAAGTTGTCGGGCTTTTTCTTCTTTTGATAGACTCTCATGCATAACATACTCCGTGAAAGATTGTTATTTATATAAAGGACAAAAACAAACGGTTGATTGCCCTGTTATTACCCCGGAGAAATATTTTCCAGTGATCTTTTCCTGGGGTAATTTCTTGTAACAAGCGAAAGAAATATTTTCGTTAATGGCCGACTTCTCTTTTTGCCGTTTTCGAAACGCGTCAATACAGAATCTTTCTTTTCATATTATAGATGATATATGGCTTGGCGGGCGTCAGAAGTTAATTAAATCCGTCTAAGCTGTATATCTTGCGCCTATGTAGGGTCATAGGGGCGGTATCCATAGGCTGCGGTTTTGTTTGGGTTCCGGTACGAAAGCAGGCGGTTGCTGAAAACGGAAACAGTTACAGCCTGTGTGCCCATAAAAATTTTTATATTTACGAAAGGGTTTCTTTTGGGGTTATTGTTTTTGCTAAGATATCCGGCAAAGGGTTTACTCTTGGCTGCTTTCTCGGAACCGAAACTCATATTTCCATGAGGCGCAAGCAGACGACAGTTAATAAACGGTTGCCGGGCTGATCGCCTTTTTGCCTGATAAAAAATTTTTATCAGGTAAAGCGGACTACTTACACTTATTTAACAGGAGTTGGACTGGTTGTTTTCCGAACTTCATACGGAATTATTTTAAATCCTTCAGGAACGGCCTCCACTTTGCACCAAGTGGGATTCCCGTCGATTTCTAATAACGCTACCAACTCTTGAATTTGATTCGCCGGTATATCTTTGGTAAATGTAATAATGTCGCTGCGTTCGTGTGATTCTTTTACCGATACCAGCGTTATCATTCCTTTATGTAAATATCGCTGCGCGTAATACAAAGCCGTGGCGGGAGAGTCGGTTAAATTGATGACGCGTTCTTTGGAAACCGCTTTTAAAGCCCCTAACCCTCCTGCGCTGGCGTATGCCATGCGGCGATCATTATTATTGGGACCGACATCTTTAATTAACAAACCGTTTTCTAAGATATTCCGTACGGCCGCTCCGTCCAGCGGAAGACCCATTCCCCGGTACATATAATCAGCATGATAGCCAAAGGGCAAGGTGGGTATGGCGCCTTGTGTATAGGGCAAAGCGGTAAAGTCGGTTACGAAGAACGCTTTTTGGGGCTGCAAAATAGGCCGCGGCGGTTTTTGAAGCGGTGCAGCACCCCAGCGATATAGATTTTCCACGGCTTTTTTGGAAGAAATGCCCATGGCCTTTTGAATTCGGTATAAAGTGGCTTTATTATTATTTACAAACCGGGCCGTTGTGGAATTTTTAGCGGCTGTCGGCGTTTGCAGGGCAGGAATGGCCGGGCTTTTCGACGCAGCTGTAACCGCTGCGGAAACCGGTGCGGTCGGGGCAACTTGGGCGGGAGTCACTTTTACAGTTTGTTCCACACCTTTGCCAAGGCCTTTCGAAACGCCTTTGATGATATTTTTGGTCCCTTGCGCGCAAAGAGTTGTGGTTCCCAATAAGAGCAAACATATAAAAATTAAAGTGATATTTCTTTTCATATTATCATTATAAGTAAAAAATAATTTATAAAACAGGGTCAAAAGACCTACTCACAGGTAGGCCTATTTAACGATAAATGCTACAATTTCATAACATTATGTTCGAATCTTTTATTTATTACCTCAGCCCGATGGGGCAGATGGCACTGGCGAGTGACGGAACATTCTTAACGCGGGCGGCGTTTTGTCCGGTATCCTGGACACAGGAACTGCCGTACCGCGAAAATATCGTTTTAAAACAGGCCTGCCGACAGCTAAAAGCGTATTTCGCGGGGGAAAGTTGCCGTTTTGAAGTGCCGCTGCGGCCAAGCGGCACTCCCTTTCAGCTTGTTGTGTGGGAATGTTTGCGGCAGATTCCTTATGGGGCGACTTGGAGTTACAAAGATCTGGCGCGTGCGGCGGGAAACGAGAAAGCCGCCCGCGCAGTAGGAAAGGCCAGCCATTTTAATCCTCTTGTTATTTTTATTCCGTGCCACCGGGTAATTGGGGCGAACGGCGCATTGACGGGATATGCGGGCGGAATGGAGAAAAAAGCATTTTTGCTTCAATTGGAGAAGCGGTTTGGGGCTGAAAAATGATAAAACAGATTGCCGCAATAAAAACCCGGCCGTATGGCCGGGGTTTTGTGTAGGATTTCCCGGCTGTTACACAGGGAAGGAGGATAAACAGATTCTTATTATATAACCCTTTTTGCGTCTGTTTTATTGCAAGAAGAAAAAACGCGACAATAAGTTGTCGTAAATGAATGATAAACTGTATTTGTCGCACGGATACCATAACTGTAACAAACAGAATCCTCAAAAAGGAGTTATTCGGCTGGCACGCAGGTGTTTGTTTATGGGAGGATTTTATGACTTCGGAAGAAAAGGAGTTCTTATTTTATGCGGTAATGGGGTATGATTATTTAAAACGAATGAAACACCTTTCGGGCGATACCCTGGCAAGTTTGTGCAAAAAGGCTTTTCCTACGATAAATTATGAAATTTATCGGTCGAAAATAAAAAATATACGTTCTCTGGCCAATAAATACAAACAGGAATTTGGCGGGAAGGAAGCCTTCTGCAAGTGGTATGTGGAGCAGTACGACAAGCAGCATGGCCGCTGTGCCTATTGCGGCGTTTCAGAAGCCAAGTGCAGACACTTCTTTGAACAACAAAGGCCAGACGCGCTGGTCGGCAGCAAACGGGTGCGAGGATTTCATTTGGAATTAGAACATAAGAAAGCGAATCTGCATGGTCATAAAGAAAATTGTGTGCTGGCCTGTTATGTGTGCAATAACGCCAAAAGTGACTTCTTGTCGGAAGAAGATTTTAAAACGATTGCGGCTGGAATCAGCGCGTTTTGGGAGAAGAAGTAATTGATTGTTATTTTTGGAAAAGAAAGGAGTCGTTATGCCGGAAATTAAATGTCCTCACTGTGGGAAAATTTTTCAAGTGGATCAATCGGGATACGCCGATATTGTAAGCCAAGTTAGAAATGCCGAGTTTCAAAAAGAGCTTCACGCGCAGCACGAGCAGCTGGAAAAAGAAAAAGCGAGCGAACTCAAACTGGCGAAAGCTCAATCACAAACGGAACTGGAACGGGTGTCGGCTGCTTTTGAACAGCAAATCGCCTCGCTGCGCGCCCAGATAACTGTGGCTAATCAAGAAAAAGAGTTGGCGGTTTCTCAAGCGGTGTCGCAGGAGAAAGATCGGCTGGGCGATCAAGAAAAAAAGATTTTGGAGCTTTCTTCCCAGCTTAAAGATATCCGTGCCGAAGCGCAGCTGCGGGAGCAATCTTTAAAGAATGATTATGAAGTGCAGCTCAAAGCCAAGGATCAGGAAGTGGCTTTTTATAAAGATTTAAAAGCCAAAATGTCCACCAAAATGGTAGGGGAAACCTTGGAAAAACACTGCGAAATTGAGTTTAACCGTCTGCGTTCAACGGGGTTCCAACATGCGTATTTTGAGAAAGATAACGATTCTTCCAGCGGCAGCAAAGGCGATTATATTTTTCGTGAATCTACGCCCGATGGAGTAGAGTTTATTTCTATTATGTTTGAAATGAAAAATGAGATGGATACCACCGCTACCAAAAAGAAAAACGAAGATTTCTTAAAAGAATTGGATAAAGACCGGAATGAAAAAGGATGCGAATATGCCGTGCTGGTTTCGCTGTTGGAAGCGGATAACGAATTATATAACGGGGGGATTGTAGATGTTTCCCATAAATACCCCAAAATGTACGTCATTCGTCCCCAGTTTTTCATTCCGATGATTACGCTTTTGCGTAATGCGGCGCTCAATTCCGTAAGCGTACGGCGGCAGCTGGCCGAGATAAAAAATCAAAATTTGGATATCTCCCGCTTTGAGGACGATATAAATGAGTTCAAAGACAAATTCGGCTATAATTACCGTTTGGCCAGTACGCGTTTTCAGAAGGCAATAGAGGAAATTGACAAAACCATTGACTTGCTGCAAAAGACGAAAAAAGATCTGCTGAGTTCCGAAAACAATCTGCGTCTGGCCAATGACAGGGCGCAAAATTTAACCGTTAAACGTTTGGTGCGCAAGAATCCGACTATGGCTAAAAAATTTGCGGAATTGTCCCGTCTGCCTGCCGAGGCTGTCCAGCCGGAGGAAACAGAAGAAGTGTAACGGTGTTCTATATTCTGGCCTTGGGCAGCGCACCCTGCCCAAGGGATTGTGCTTCTGGCTAGCCCAAATAAAGAGAGGCGCTTATTCAGAGGCGTTCCGCGCAAAAATCCGACGAGCATGAATATCGGCGCGTTGGCTCCCGCGTGGCAATCGGGCGAAACGCTTTGAAAACGGGAGCGAAAAGCCCGTTTTTTCTTTCCCAAAAGCTGTTTCTTGCGACAATACCATTCGGCATCATTCAAATAGAAAATGAAGTGCGAATGAACGCGACTGTAAGCTGTCGCATACAACTGTTAAACTATATATCCAACTTCGAGCAGCAGAAAAACATATTGCGGCATAATGAAGTCGCGTTTGTTTTCTATACTCATTTTTACAGGAGGACGTTATGCAGTTTAACTATGACCAATGCCGTTCATTTTTCTATATTCTTCGAATAATGGAGTATTTGGATCGGCAGCAAAAAAACTATTATGCCGATGTCGTTTGTTGGGCGCAGCGCATTGATTTGGAAAAAGACCTTCCTCACAAAAGTTTAAGTGCGCGGGAGGAACGACGCTATTGCGCCCGAATAAGGAAAAAAATTGAGTCGTATATCAAACAAGCAGAACAGATGTCCACGAGCGTTTTGTGGCAAAATATCAGTTTTGCCAGCCGTCTTTTTAATCTGACAGAAGCAGAAACGCAAATTTTGGAAGCTGTCTTGTTGTGGCGCAAAAAAACATACTTGCGCGTTTTTGCCCGGGTAGTTTTCCGCGAGGATTTAGACAGCGAAACTTTGTCCGCTTTTGCCGGAATATCCGAAGACGAGGTGCTTGCTCTGCTTAAATCCAATGCCCCTTTAATGCGCTATGGTTTTTTGGAAATGCGCCGTTTTACCAGCGAATACGATGTGGGCGAGGAAATTCGTGAGTTTTTGGAAAATAAATATGATTCCCCGGCCGCCATGCAAGCTGCATTGCTGGGAACTCCCATTTCCAGCCAGTGGCGCGTTCGGGATTTTGACTATATTGCGGAAACGGATTTTGCGGTCAAGCTGCTGAAAAATGCCGGTAAGAAGAAAGGTTTTAATATCCTGTTGTACGGAGAACCGGGCACCGGAAAAACCAGCTTTGCCCAGATGTTGGCTGCCTGTACTAAACGGAACTTATATCCAATCGGGGAAAATGGCGCAGAGGAGCGGGTTCCTAATTACCGGCTGCATCAATTACATCAGAAGTTAGATCTGTTAGAAAAAGATCCCAAAGGGTGTTTGTTGTTTGATGAAGCCGAAGATCTTTTTTCCAGTCCGCGGACTAAATGCGATAAAGTGGAAATTAACCGGTTATTAGAAAATAACACTTCTCCCGTTATTTGGACAACCAACAATATTCGGTTGATGGATCCGGCTTTTGTGCGTCGTTTTACGCTGGCCGTTTATTTTGAACGGCCGCCGGTGTCGGTGCGGCAGCAGATTTGGAAAAAACAGCTGCAAGCCCATCAGCTGCCGCATACGTTTCGGGAAACTTTGGCGTTAGCCAAGGAGTTTCCGGTGGCACCTTCTTTAATTGCCGGCGCCGTTCACGCCGCGCAGATGGTCAAAGGCGATCTTAATACCGTGCGTCAGCATATCCATATTATGACCCAAGCTCTCCGCGGCGGCCGTAAAACGACGCAGGAAAATCAGAAGACAGAAAATTTTAACCCGCTTCTGATTCACGCCGATATGGATTTGGCATGCTTAACGAGTCAGCTAAAAGGACTGGGGCGCATGAATTTTTCGCTTTGTTTGTATGGGGCTTCCGGTACGGGCAAATCGGCTTATGCCCGTTATTTGGCCGAAGAACTGAATCTGGAAGTCCAGCAGCGACGAGCGTCCGATTTAATCAGTCCGTTCGTCGGCGAAACGGAACATAACATCGCCCGCGCCTTCGCCCAAGCCAGAGAAGAACACGCCCTGCTTGTTTTTGACGAGGCGGATTCTTTTCTGCAAGACCGTTCCCGGGCACATCATTCCTGGGAGATATCCGGCGTGAATGAGATGCTTACATGGATGGAAAAACATCCCTATCCGTTTATATGCACTACTAATTTGATGGATACCTTAGATCCGGCGTGTTTGCGGCGCTTCAGTTTTAAGGTAAAATATGATTTTTTAACGCATGAGCAAGTGCAATCCGCTTTTAAACATTTTTTCGATTGGGAGATTTTGCCGCAGGAGGCGGTTCCTTTTACCCGTCTGACTCCCGGTGATTTTGCCGTAGTTAAAAGCAAAGCGGAAATTTTAGGTATGCAACAAAATCGCGTAGAAATCATAAAATTATTGGCGGCGGAACAGGCCGTAAAAAATCGGTTGGTGCGGCCTCAAATCGGTTTCTGCAAATAGGAGAAAAGTATATGGAATATATAGCAGTATTGGGTGGTTTGGCTGTGGCGTTGGCGTGCGTTTATTTTTTGATTCCCGTAGCAAAACGCAGAATCTATTGCGAAATAGCGGTGGTTAGTTGGGTATCCGTATTATGTTTTCAGTTTCTCAACTATCCGTATCGGGTTGCGCGCGTCTTGCACGATTTAGGTATATGGTAGAAGTCGGTTCCGAAGGGTACTGGTATGCCCGTGGCAGAACAACGTATCCGGGAAAAGCCAAGGTGTTGCTGGAACGGTTGTAACCGCCCGGGAAAGGCCATGACGGATCTTTTCCCGGCCGCTTTCTTTGGGCGGCGGGAGATCTTATGCCAATTTTCCAGTTTGCGCTATTTCGTGCAGACTGCCCGGCCGGCGGAAGAATGCGGGTTTGTGCCCGAACTATTTGCATGCGGCTGAGAAGCACTGAAGGAACTGGGTGCTTACCTGCCCTTGAAGGAGCGTCAGCGGGTGTCGTTCGTATTGCTGTATATACGTTCGGGCGATACGGAAACCGAAAGGGCGGTCAAACGGCTTGCGCGGGATTGTCGCATGGGGGAAAGAGCGCTATTGCAAACAGTAGATGGGAAAATATGCTGGAGAGTGCCTGTCGGCGTACAAACCGTTCATTTGACTCGGTTTTTTTCAGCCGTTCCAACCAGTAATAATGCGATGGGGGGTAGCGGATATGGCTTTTTATCTGAGAGTGTCGGAGCAAGGAGATCTCCCGGACAAAGCCCTTTTGTTTATGCTTCTTTCCCAAGGAGTAATTCGTACGCGGCATGATTGAAATTGTTTTTATTGCCCAGCCTTCCAAGCGGGTATTGCAGGTTTATCCGGCGTATGAATCGTTTTTCCCGCGGTTCTATGCGGCGCTTTCGGCATTTCACCCGGTAACGGTTTTGGATCTGCCCGATATATGGGTGCGGGATTTTTTGCCGGTGCAGCATGTGCAGACGGGGCAGCTGTATCAGCCCTTTTTTAAGCCGAATTATGCCAATTACACTCCCCGGTTCACCCGTTTGATACGGGCACGCGTGCGGGAAATCTTTCCGGCGGAGCCGTGCGCCGTTCGAATAGACGGGGGGAATATCATATGGGGGCCGGGCGGCGCTGTTTTTTGTTTGCCCAACCGCCGTATTTTTCGGCGTTCCCGTCTGGGTGAACAAAAAGAGGCAGAAAGCAATTTGCTTCAAGCGCTGGGTGCTGAAAAAATGGTATGGCTTCCCCGGGAAATAGGCGATAAAGTGGGGCATATAGACGGCTTCATGCAGTTTATAGGCGATACGCTTTTTGTCAGCCGGGAAGATTTTGATCCTTATTTGAAGAAATTAATGCAGCGTCGATTGGAAACCGTACGGCGGGAATGCCCGGATTTAAAAATTTGTTTCTTGCCGTGTGTGCCAGATTCGGAGGATCCAAGCGGACTCAGTGCGCGAGGGGTATATGTAAACTTTTTGGCTACTTCCCAGGCCGTTTTTGTGCCGCAGTACGGTTTGCCCCAAGACACAGAAGCCCTGCAGCGGGTTCAAACCGCCGTTTCTCAGCCGGTTATAGGAGTGGACTGTTCGGAGATTTCCAAATACGGCGGCGCACTGCATTGTTTAACCCAGGTGTATCTCGCCGAAGGCTCCTTTTCCGCGCAGTCAATCTCTTTCGGTCGCTTTTCCCAGTAAATCCGGTAACAGCCAGGAAAGCAATTTTTCCCGGTATGCCCGCCCATGCAGGCCAGTAAAAATAAAATTGTTTTGTGGGAATTTTTAAACATACTTCTGCACAACAGAATATTCCTCCAACTAAAAAAAGGAAATCTGCTAAACGGCGATATATTAAAGCAAGCGAACGTCATAGTCGCTTTTTGGGGAAGTGAATCCCCACGCGCGGCTACGTTAGCCTCAGCCGTATCCGTTCCGCCGCGTAAAAATCCGGATCCGGCGCCGCTGTTTCATTTTGTGTAATTGGTGGCCGATCGGCTTTCTCATAATATCGTGTTGGTTTTTTAGGCGACAGCATACAGTCGCAAAATGAAATAATTATTTAAAATAACGCGACTAGATGCTGTCGCATAGGACTGTTATACTGTAAAAAAAGAAGGAGTTTTTATGCGAAAATTTTTACATCATTTAGTTCACACTTTAAACGAAGAAGCAAACGTGTCCGTAACGGAAAACGGCGCTTTAGGCTGCCGCCATACGAAAAGCGCCCTGCTGGATATGAATTTTCGCGTTTCTTCCTATCGGAACCAGTCGGCGGAAGCAATCACAACGGATTTTGCCAAGGCTTTTTATGAAAACCGGCTGCTGGCCCTGAAATGGCTTTTCTTCGCACGCGACGTGCGCGGAGGATTGGGGGAGCGGCGTTTGTTCCGGGTGATTTTGGAAGATTTGGCCGTTTCGTATGATCCGGCCTATGTGTTGACGGCCGTCAAACTGGTGGCCGAGTATGGGCGGTATGATGACCTGTTCTGCTTGTTACGGGCGGACAAGGTGTCCGTTCGGATACAGAAAGCCGTGCTGAAATACCTCAAAGAAACGTTTGAAGCCGATTGGCGCCAAATGCAGCAGAAAAAAGACATTTCTTTGCTGGCCAAGTGGCTGCCGTCCTGCAATACGTCTAGCGCGGAAACGAGAAAGTTGGCGAAAAAAATTCGGGAATATTTTCAGTTGTCCGAAAAGGAATATCGGCAGCGCTTGGCGGTCATGCGCAAGTATTTAGACGTTACGGAAGTAAAAACGTGCGCCAACCGCTGGGGCGAGATTGATTATGCGCGCGTGCCTTCCAAAGCCAATTTGCTGTATGGAACGGCCTTCTTTCGCCACGACGAAAAACGGCGGAACGAATTCTTGGAAAAAGTATTGGAAAAAGGCGAAGTAAAGATGAATGCGTCGGTATTATATCCGCACGACATCGTCAGCCAGTACCGCCAGCAACAGGGGTTAAATGCCAATTTGGAGGCGCTGTGGGCGTCTCAGCATCCGGCCAACCTGGGTAAAAAGGCGGCTTCTACGGTAGTGGTGGCGGACGGATCCGGCTCTATGTATTATCCGTTTGCCGGAACCCGCGTGGAAGCGATAGACGTATGTATGGCGTTAGCGGTCTATTTTGCCGAGGGGCTGACGGGGGCTTTTCACAATAAGTTCATTACGTTTAGCGAACGTCCCCAGTTGGTAGATGTGGGGGCTGGCAAAAATTTATTGGAAAAATTGAAAATTGCGTTTTCCTATAATGAGGTGGCCAATACCAATCTGGAGGCTGTGTTTGATCTGCTCCTTCAGACGGCTGTTAGGCAGCAGGCCAAACCGAGTGAGTTGCCGGAAAACATCTTAATTCTGTCGGATATGGAGTTTGATGCGGCTTTGTCTGCCCCGGCAGATGAAAAGTTGTTTCAAACGATTGCCCGGAAATATGCGGCCCAAGGATATAAACTGCCGCGGTTAATTTTCTGGAACTTGTGCAGCCGTACGATGACCGTACCGCTGCAAGAAAATTCAAACGGAGTGGTGCTGGCTAGCGGATTTTCGCCCAATATGGCACAGATGATGATGAGCGGGGAACTAGATCCGTTTAAGTGCTTGCGGCAAGTGTTGGAAAGGCCGCGTTATCAGCCGGTGCATACGGCTTTCGCTCCGTTGATGGAAGATCGTGCGTCGTAAACAATAAGTTGTAAACAATAATTTAAAAGATATCAACAGCGATTATTTTTTTGTCTGCAAAACAAAAAGTCAAAGGTATCTTGTACCTGGGAAACCAGGCAAGCAAAAGGCTGTCGGGAGAACTTGCCCTATAGAACCAGTCAGTTGCCCCGGATTTGTTGCCGGAGTGCATCTTGGCGTCTGTGGAGGCGGGTTCTGTTTAACCCCGAGCGTTCGGTTTCGTCGTTGAACCGGAAACCGGACTGGCCTTTTGTTCGGGACGCCGGTGCCGAAGTGCATATAGTGCGCATACGGTATCTTGTAAAGGCGCTTGTTGACAGGGTGCATCCCCCTGCCAATATGGCTTGAAAGATATCAACAGCAATTCCTGCGAACTGGCCAAAATTTGCTATATGCGGGCGTCGGCACGGCTTCCTCCTGAAAACAGACAGACGCGGCCTTTTTAAATAAAAGGAAGCGTCTGTCTGGATATTTTAAATCAAATAATTGTAAAAGGGCGGAAAAAATGGAAAAATTAGCAGAAAATGTTTTGTCTTGGTGTACGGATTTAGAACCATTTGCCCGGCAGCAGGCGGATAACTTGTCCAAACACCCGTGTCTGGCGGGAAACCTATGCCTCATGCCGGACGCGCACAGCGGCTACGGAATGCCTATCGGCGGCGTGGCGGCGTTGGAAGAGGCGCTCTCTCCCAATATGGTGGGGGTGGATATTGGGTGTGGTATGCTGGCGGTGCAGACGTCTTTGACGGATATAGATACGGAAACGGTAAAACGCATTGTAGATAAAATTTATGAACGCATTCCGCTGGGGTTTGATCATCACGAACAGCCGCAGGAAAATCCGATCTTTTTGGATTTGCCCCGCTGGGAAAAAACGGAAGTTTGCCGAAGGGAACTTGTTTCGGCGCGCCGCCAGATCGGTACGCTGGGCGGCGGCAACCATTTTATGGAAATCCAGCGCGGCAGCGACGGGCATATCTGGTTTATGATCCACAGCGGCAGCCGTAATTTGGGCAAAAAAGTGGCTGAACACTACAATAAAAAGGCCGTTAAACTATGCACGATGTTTAAACAGAACGAAGTGGTCAAACAGGATCTGGCGTTTTTGCCCATCGGTACGCGGGAAGCCGCCGATTATATTTTGGAAATGAAACTCTGTCTGGATTTTGCGTTTGAAAACCGCAAAGCCCTGGCACGGGCGATTCAGACGATTTTTCGGGAGGAGATCGCCTCGGCCGAATTTATCCGAGAAATCAATATTCACCACAATTACGCCGCGCTGGAAGAACATTTCGGGCGTAAAGTGTGGGTGCACCGCAAGGGCGCTACGCTGGCCGGCGCAGATACCATCGGCATTATTCCGGGTTCTCAGGGCAGCAGTTCCTATATTGTGCAGGGGCTTGGAAACGAAACGTCTATGCTGTCCTGTTCGCACGGCGCTGGGCGGTGTATGTCGCGCAGCAAGGCCATAAAAGAACTAAATCTGACGCACGAACAGGAAATTTTAAACCGGCAGGGAATCGTACACCGTATGAACGAACAGGCTCTTTTAGACGAAGCTCCCGGCGCTTATAAAAATATAGATGAAGTGATGGAAGCGCAGAAAGATTTGGTCAAAATTTTGATTAAACTGACGCCCTTGGGGGTAGTAAAAGCGTTAAACGAGAAAAAATTCTAGTACAATGTTTTAAATACACTATCAGGCAGAGGGGTTTTTATGTTAAGCGACACTTTAAACAAAATCAGCCGATTGATGTTTCTTCTCAATGAATTTGATAGAGGAAATGTACATCTGGGCAGCTTGGCGGACGAACTGTTGGTAAATGTCCGCACGCTTCAACGGGATATCCGCGTGTTGGAAGACGCCGGATTTCCGATTGCCAACCCCGCCAAAGGGGAGTATTGTTTTGTGGAAGGATATTCGCTGCAAAAAATGCAATTAAGCGCCAAGGAAGCCGCTCTCTTGGCGCTTTTATCCAGCATCGCCGGCAGTTTGGGGGGCAGCTTCCAAGAGACCTATGTCAGCCTGCGAAACCGCATTCTAGAAACCACGTCGGAGAATCCTTTCTATATCAAATTGCCTAAGGGGCAGATTTTCTTAGATGATGATACCAGTAAAATAATTGAGCGCGCCATCAAAAAACGTGAAAAACTAAAAATCGTATATGAAAAATCTAAAATTTCGGGCAAAGATATTTCCCCGTTAAAAATCGCGTGGTTTGACGGTTTTTGGTATTTATTGGCCTTGGGTAAAAATGACGTCATTTTAAAATTGCGGTTGGATAAAATCAAAAGTCTTACCCCAACCGGATTAATCTTTCGGCGGCCTGAAAAAATAGAGAAAATTTTGGAAGAAAGCGTATCCATCTGGTTTGAAAGCGCGCGCAATACGCGTGTAGAATTACAAATTTCTGCGCAAGCGGCTCCCTACTTTGAGAAGAAGGTTTATTTCCCCCAACAAAAAAATTTGAAAAAGACGGCCAAAGGCGAGCTGGTGTTGGAATGTTTTATCGCTAAATACGAGGAAATCTTGCCTACGGTGCTGGCCTGGCTTCCGCATATTATCGTGAGAAGCCCGCAGCAATTGGCGGATTTGGTGAGTACAAAAATTACAGCCTATAACCAAAAAATAAAATAGGCCTGTAATCTACTTTTTGGTATAGTATATAATAATTATTTTAACCCGATGATATTCATCTGCCGAACGGTATTGTATCTTCTGTTTCTTTAGGTAAATTGCTTTGGACTTCCTGTTTTTCTTGCAAGCAGCCATCTTGTTACGCTTCCCTTGTTCCTAAAGATGAAACAACTCAAATGTAAATGTAAGCAAAACCGGGCAGCAAGTAAAAATCGTTTTTAAAAGGAGCGTGTTTATGCCGGAAAAGAATAACGAGAAAATTAAGTTTTCGTATCGGTTGGGAATCGATTTAGGAACCTCTTCTATCGGGGCGGCGGCTTATAGTTTAGATGAGCGGGGACATATTAACGAATTATTGCATTTGGAGAGTTATATTTTTGGAGAGCCGGTGGCGCCCAAAGAGATGGTAACCTTGAACAGTGCGCGGCGGGCGGCTCGATTGATTCGGCGGCAAGTAGAACGGAAGGCGGCGCGTTTGCGCAAAATTGGTTTTATTGCGGCTTCGTTGGGTATTATGCGGGAAGATCTGCTGGCAGACAAGGAAGACGTGATTTTCCTGCGTGCCAAAGCGGCAACGCAAGAAATTACGCTGCCTCAGTTAATAAAAGTATTTTGTCACATCGTCAAAAACCGCGGCTACAAAGGAACGCTGAAAGGCAGCGACAGCGGTAAAGTAAAAAAGAACATAAAAGAAACCGAGAAACTGTTGGCAGGCGGAAAAACGTTGGGGCAGCTTTTGTATGAACGCAAAATCGCCGGCGACGGCGCCCCTTGGCGCAAAGTGGAGGACGACGGAACTTTTATTTACCGAGATATAATTGAGGAAGAATTCAATCGAATCTATGCAGAACAAAGCAAATATCATTCGGAATTGATGGGCAGATATCCTATACGGGGGGAGAATTTGTTCCCGGATTTTTCCGGCCAAAAAGAAATTTCCCTGCAAGATGCTTTTCACTCTGCCTTATTTTACCAGCGGCCGATTCGCTGGGAGTTGGAAACGGTGGGGAACTGTTCTATATTCCCGGAAGAAAAACGAGCCGCTTGTGCTCAGCTGGCGTATCAAAGATATCGGTTGGCTAAGGAAATTGACGATTTGAGATTCTATATCCCCGGTAAAAGAACCCCCGAAGCGCTGTCATTGGAGGAGCGGCGGGTATTGTTTGATTACATAGATCAATCTTCTTCCGAGTATATCAAAGAAACGAGTGTGATGGCATTCCCTAAAATATACGAAAAATTAGGTTTTTTGCCGGATATGCGCTTTACGGCGGATCGTACGAATGGAGCCAAGGAAGGCATTCGGGGAAATTCCACCTTGGCGGCATTTGAACGGGCGGGGGCGCTGAATGAATGGTTGGGACTGTCGGATAAAGGGCAGGAGTTGGTCATCGAATTTTTGGCCAATATCACCACGTTTTCGGATATAGAGGACAATTCCGTTCCTTATATCCGTCAGGAATTTGATCGCTTGACCAAAAACATTGTTTCTACTACTCCGGAGGATTTACAGGAGGGAGTGAACTTTATTTTAACTTTGCGCGAAAAAGGCGTTTTTTCCGCGCTTTCGTTGGAGAAAGGGCGGGCTTCTTACGGAGTAAAAGCGTTGGAACTGCTGACCGAACGTATTTTGAAGGGAGAAAACGAAGAAAATATTTTGGAGCAGGTGCACAGCCAGCAACATACGCCGCGCGGAAAACTCCGTTCGGTGGAGGCCATCAAAGCGCAGGAATCCATTAACGATCCCGTTATCGGCCGCGCATTGGCGGAATTTTATCGGGTAATGAATTATATCATTCACAAATATGGCCAGCCGTCGGAAATCGTGGTGGAGTTGTCGCGCGATATCAAAAAATCGTTGAGCCAGCGCCAATGGTTGGAAGGCCAAAATAAGCAGCAGGCCAAAGAGCGTAAAGAGGCGGCTGCCGAACTGCAAAATAATCATGTATTGGTAACGCCGCGTAATATAGAAAAATACCTGTTGTGGCAGGAACAAGATAAAACATGCCCATATAGCGGCCGCCCTATTTCTTTTGAACAAGCGTTTGACGAAAACCAAACGCAAGTGGATCATATCATTCCACAGCGCGGAGATATTGCCGGGCCGGACGTGTTTGAAAATAAAGTATTGGTTTTTAAAAAGGAGAATTTAGAAAAATCCAATCGGCTTCCCTATCAATGGAAGTTTAGGGAAGATATAGAGGCGTATCGCAAATTTTTAAAAGAGGAACAAGAAAAAAGCAAAAAAGCCAAAAAGAATAAAGAAACCGTTGAAAAAGGTTCTTTCGGGTATGAGAGTTCCTTGATTAATTTTGTGATGCATTTATGGCAGCTGTACAGTAAAGAAAAGAAAGGATATTATTCCCTTAAAGATCGGAAATGGAAACCCACTCAAAAAGGGAAGCGTATCTCGCTTAAAATCCATAATTTATTGAT
>CALVFE010000030.1 GCA_944326765.1 uncultured Elusimicrobiales bacterium
CCAACACGAACCCCTTTGACTATAACCGCAACCAAGCGGGTATCTACGCCAAAGCGTTGTTCTAATCAAAATTGCCTAAAAACCCCGCCTTCGGGCGGGGTTTTTTTATGGGTCAGCCGCCCCCCTGTTGCCTGTTTATACGCCACCGCTCCTTCCACCCCGCCACCGGTTGTACCGCGTACCTGATATCCCCCGCCGCACGCGCGTATGCTTTCGGGGCGCCAAACGGCCAAGCCACCGGCCCAATTTTTCCCTTTCGCAAAGACCCAGACGCCAAACCCGCCGAGAAAAGAGAGGTGCCCTCCGAGCAGAACAAAACCCGCAGGCAGCCGGCTGGCCAGCTGTTTCCGCCGGGCGACACCACCTCGCCCGCCTTGGCGAGGCTTTCTGGGCATAAAAAAGCCGCCCGCAGGCGGCTTTTTGTTCGTTTAAACCGATTTTAATACTGCAACACCCATACGCCGTATGCCGGAATTTGCTCCGTTTTAGGCATACCAAACAGTGGGCGGTATTTCTTTTTAAGCAGTTTTTTGGGGACCGGCTGGGAAATATCCGTCGGGTTCAGCACCAACGTGTATTTATCCCCGTCGTATTTCCACGTTTTCAACTCCAACACGCCCGCTTTAGATACCGGGTTTTTGACGAGTTTTCCCCCTTCCAACACCGGGCGCAGGGAGGCCAACTCCGCGGAAACGGGCGTCAAACGCGCCCAATACTCCGGCGCGGCAGACGGAAGCGGCTTGCCGTTCGTCGTAAAAATAAAATAAAACAGCCCCGTCGCCCCGTTCATAATGGCGTCGTAGGACATAAACCGCAATTCTTCCTGCGTCGGGAACCGGCCAATACGGTCATCATCCGGGCGGTATTGTTTGTATTCCTTCCAATCAAACAGTTGCACCACGGCCCACAACGGTTTGTCCGGGCGGTCCGTTTTTTGAATTTCCGCCTTTGCCAGCGCTACTTGGTCCCCCAAGGACGTAAGCGGCAGGTGCGGCACCGGGTACCAATCCACCATAAACACGTCGGACAAATCATAAAACGGAACGGCCGTTTTGCCCTGCCCCACCACCAGGGCAGTCGGGTGATTGGGAAAAGCCTGTTTAGCCGCCTGGTGGCTTTGCGCCACGCGTTCCCGGCTCCAACCGGCCACGTCCGGCTCGTCCACCAAATACCACGCCAGCACCGGCCACGTGCGGGCCTGCTCTGTGAAAGTTTTATCTTCCAAAATCCGCCGGGGATAGAAAAGTGTTTTCATCCCTTCCTGCCGGGCAGCGGACGCCAATTTTTCCAGCAGTTCCGGCTCCTGCCGGTAGGTTTGAAAGCAGGAAAACCCCGCT
Source organism: uncultured Elusimicrobiales bacterium (assembly GCA_944326765.1). Lineage (GTDB taxonomy): Bacteria > Elusimicrobiota > Elusimicrobia > Elusimicrobiales > Elusimicrobiaceae > Avelusimicrobium. Next base: position 1,338 of record CALVFE010000030.1, read on the forward strand.
TGTTTGACGGTCGGCACGTCCTTGGGGTCGTTCACCCCGTACATACAAATCGGAAATTCGCCCGCGTATCCCGCGGCCGAGCAAGCCAGCAGCAAGCTGAAGAATGTTGTTTTAGCCCACATAAGAATCCTTGATAAACGCGCGAATGCCCGTTTTAATCATAATTTCTATATCCAGCCACAACGAACGGTTTTTGATGTACCACACGTCGTAGGAAAAGCGCGTAAACGCCGCATCAAAAGCATTACTTTCTATTTTGTCCGGCTGGTCATTACGGAAATTAAAATACGTCGGCGGAGCCTTAAAATTAAGCTGCGCCCAACCCGTAATACCCGGCTTTACAATCGTACGCAAATTGTGATTGGGAATATATTTCTTTAAAAATTCATATTCATTGCTCCAAATCGGACGAGGCCCCACAAACGAAATTTCCCCCTTTAGCACATTGATAATTTGTGGAATTTCGTCCAAACGAAACCGACGTAAAATTTTGCCGCTGCGCGTAATATCGGCTTCGGTTCCGCCCGGTTTAATCGTACGGAATTTATAGATGTAGATAGGTTTTTCTAAATATCCAACCCTTTTTTGTACAAAAAAGGGCGGATATTTATCTATCAAACGGATACAAAGGTAAATAAACAAACCTAAAGGCAACAAAAAGGGCAATAGTAAGCAAGAAAGCACTAAATCCATTGTTCTTTTGAGCATGGCATAAACAGAACTTCCACGCCGGTTTCCTACCCCTAATAACAGCCACACTCCATTAGAAATACTTTCGCGCGATACACGGCGGAAAATCCGTTCAAACGCGTTAAAATCCGAGTCCACACTGGCGCCTTTGCCAATAAAATCGCGCGAAATCCGCTCCCACGCACTTGAATTGCCATCTAACAAACGGCTGCTTACGATAACTTGGTCCAAATTGCGTAAAGAATAATTTTTATCCGCTAGCGGCTCCGGATCGTGCGCACGCAATTTAAATCCGGCCGAATGTTTTACTTCTTCCAAAATTTCCGTCAATGTGGGGCTTTCCCCAAACAGCAGCAGGGTGGTTTTGGCAAAATCCAGCTTAAAGTAGTTTTTACGTTGCCAGTAGATATAACAAAAAAATAAGAATAAAACTGCCACCAACACCGTTTTGGGCGTGGCAATAGCATAAATAGGCGTGACAAAATAAATAACCGCCGCCGAAGCCAGCACGCTTAACACAAACGCCACCGCCAACATTTTATAAGGGACGGCCCGCTTGCGCAAAGATTGGGCATCATAAAAAGAAAAAATCCATAGGAAAAATACGCATAAAATAAAAATAGGCAAGAAGACTTCTACATTATGCAAGTAATGAGCTATATCAATATGCGCCGTACGCAAGGCAATTACAATAAACAAAATGGCAAAAAAGGCACAAAAATCTAACAATACAAACCAGGCCTTCGATCTCATTTAGACTCCTTTCTTTCGCGCCACATCTCTAGCAATCCTTCTTTCAGCGTCACCCGCGGCACAAACCCCAATCTTTGAATTTTAGAAATATCTGCCGACGATAATTTTACATCTCCCGGGCGTTTGGGCCGAAATACCCGCCCCAGTGTACGCCCGGAAATTTCTTCTATCAAATCCGCCAGTTCCAACAGAGAGGTAGTCCTCCCGCTGGCCACATTATAGGTTTCCCCCGGCTGCGCCTTTAAAGCCGCAAGCAGATTGGCCTGTACCACATCACGCACGTTTACAAAATCACGGCTTTGTTGGCCATCCCAATCAATCCCCAGCGGTCGGTTCTGCGCGGCTAATTGCATAAACTTAGCAATCACCGCCGCATATGCGGAATTAGGGTTTTGCCCCAGCCCAAACACATTAAAATACCGCAAAACAACCGTTTCCAATTTATAGTTTTGCGTGTAGAGGTTGCACAGCCGCGCGCCCGCCTGTTTGGACCAAGCATAGGGGGATTGACAATCTTCCGGCGTGTCTTCACGGTAAGGCAACTCTGGCCGGTTGCCATATACAGCGCTGGACGAGGCAAACACCACCCGGCGCACCCCTTGGCGGCGGGCCGCCTCCAATACATTTCCAGTGCCGCGGACGTTTATTTCTTCGGCTATTAAGGGCTTTTCAACCGATTCCGCCACCGATACCAACGCTGCGTGGTGCAGCACATAATCCGCCCCGGCAAATGCCTGCTGTACGGCGCGCCAATCGCGGATATCCCCTTCCAGTATCTCGATTTTATCTACGATATCAGCCAAATTGGAACGAAATCCGCCCGAAAAATTATCAAACACCCGCACACGCTGGCCACTGCGGACTAACTCCCGCGCCAAATGCGAGCCAATAAACCCGGCTCCGCCGGTAATTACCCAAGTAAATTTTTCTGTCGGCATAAAAATAGGGAAAATGAAATTAATGTAAACAAATTACTATTTCCATTATACCGTTTTGGAAGAATTCCAACAAGGAAATGTTGGATTTTTTTAGCAATCTTTCATTGGATAAAAAAACTTAAAATAGTATAATTTAAAAGGATTAAAATGCATATGAACCCATCATTTCCGCCTTTTTCTGTGTTGATGTCCGTATACGCCAAGGACAACCCTGTATGGGTGGCCCAGGCGCTGGACAGCGTGCTGCACAACACCGTCCGCCCGGCGGAAGTAGCCGTGGCCGTGGACGGCCCCGTGCCGGACGCGCTCCGCCATGTGCTGAACGAATATGCGGGGAAAGAAGGAGTATTGGTGTGGTATTTTCCACAGAACCGCGGGCGTGGGGCGGCTTTGCAAGAGGCTGTTCCCAAATGTGCCCATGAATTGGTGGCATTAATGGACGCGGATGATATTTGTTTGCCCAAGCGGTTTGAACTATTGCTACAATACTTTCAACAACATCCAGAAACGGATATTTGCGGCGGACAAAATGAAGAAGTAGATGCCCAAACCTTGCAAACGCTCTCGTTTCGCCGCGTGCCTTTGACGGACGAAGAAATTAAGCGCTATGTAAAATCCCGCTCGCCGTTTAATCAGCAAACGGTAATGTTTAAAAAATCAGCCGTACAAAAAGCTGGCGGATACCGGGCCTTCCATTTGTTTGAAGATTACGATTTGTGGGTGCGTATGGCCCATGCCGGGGCCCATATGGCCAATCTGCCGGAGCCTTTGGTAAAAATGCGGGTGGATAATGAGATGTTTGCCCGCCGCGGTGGTTGGAAGTATTTTAAGAGCAATTTTGCCCTGCAAAATGAATTAATTCACTATGATATGATTTCGCTCCCTCGATATATTTTTAACACCGCCGTGCGGTTTTGTGTGCAGGTACTAATGCCCAACAAGATTAGAAGTTTGTTTTACAAAATAGCTTTGAGATAGCCAAAGGAGAAAACAACCTCGTGTTGAGTACAATTACAAAATATATCCTTAATTTCTTCAATCGATTTAGAAAAAAAGAAATAAAAGAGATAAAAAAAATCCTTTTTTTATTCCCCAGCAGTGCAGTGGGTGATACTGTGGTGGAAACTTTCTTTATCCGAGAAATAAAGAAACTATTTCCCCAAGCCAAATTGGATATATTTATTTTAAAACCTTCAGCGGCGCTTTTACAGGGGAATCAAAATGTAAATTGCATATTTACGATGCCCGTAAACAAATACAAAAAATTGTGCTATCTGGCCTGGAGTGTATTATTCCTCAGAAAAAACCGATATGATTTAATTTTAGATCTTCCCCACAGCGGCTATGCCCCATTTAGACAGATTTTTCTTTATTTGCTTGGCCCTGCACAAGTAATGAGTTGCAATGTGAAAGGCTATGATTTTATTACATATCCACTTCAATGGAAAGAAGGAAAAGAACACATTACCAAAGCAGTATATATAAAAGCGCTGGAAATGCTAGGTGCTTCGGAACCCTTTCAGGTATATTATGATTTGAGCATACCGTCCGCCGAACAAGAAGCTATATCTTCTTTTTGGGAAAAATATCACCTGAATAACAAGAAAGTTCTCTTGTTTAACACAGAAGGATCTTCTCCTTCTAAGACTTTATCAAATAAAAGAGTTTTGGAAATTATTTATGCTTTGCAAAAAGCTTATCCCCAGTATCAAGTATTATTACTAGCTTATCGTAAAAATTTTAGCGAATTTCCAAAAGAAATACCGGTTTTGTATACAAAATCCATTCTAGTAAGTGCGGCCGCGGTACAAAAAGCAGACTATATTCTGACCGTCGATACGGGAATTACACACATCGCAGATGCATACCAAAAAAGAATGTGCATCCTTTTTAGCGAAAGCATAAAAAAAGAATTCCGGCCGTGGGTATGCCATTTTTGGGGGTCTATTACAGAAGCTACCATGTTTGCCCAAAATAAAAAAAACGTGAATTGTATTTCAAATGAGGAAATAGTTGCTGCTGTGACACAAAATATGCCTAAAGAAGGATAAGCTAATAAAAAGATTTCCTTATCAAAAGATGAGGTCCTTTGCTTCTTGGTCACCGAACATTGAGATACTGGATATGTCTGTAAATACTCAAGAAATGCAAAAAGAGACTAGACTATGATCATGTTCTATACACTATTATCTTGTTGTTTGCTTTTTGGTCTTCCCAATATGCTTCATGCAACAAACCGGGAATATAATAAATTTTATATGTTTCTCATATTTTCTTTTTTATTTGTTGTACTGGCGTTCAAATCCCCCTTTATCACAGTAGATAGTATGAATTATTACAACGCCTTTCACTCAATTGTGGCTGGTGCTGGGTCATATATGGAATTTGGATATCTATGGTTTAACAAATTCTTGGGTCTATTTTCGGATAATCCACAAATAGTATTCGTTGCTTCTTCATTTATTATTTCTTTTGCAGTCGTACATCTGATCTACAATCATTTAGACAAATATATGTGGCTAGCTATTTTCTTGTATTTAACAATCGGATTATTCTCGTATAGTTTTAATATGATGCGGCAAATACTTGCTGTTTCCTTTTGCATGTTAAGTTATAATTTCATTTTGAAAAGAAATTTTTGGCCTTTCATCTTATTGGTTCTACTGGCGACCTCTTTTCACAGCTCAGCTATATGCTTCGTAATTGCGTATTGGTTTCCAAAAATCAAAATAAAAATGAAGACTTTGGTAGTATTTTTGCTGATATTAGCAATAATTCTTTTATTTTTTCATCAGGTATCAGATTTAATCTTTAAAATCTTCCCCCAATACGCTCTCTATACAGAAAGAGAAATTGCAGGCAGGCTTCAATTCGGAGGAGAAGCCAGACCTGCAGCTATTGCTCGTTTTTTAATGAATGTCACCATTTTAGTATTCAGTTTAGTTGTTTGGGAAAAAGACATATCTATTAAAAAAAACTCTTTGGAACCAAGCGAAATAATTGAACTACGTACTTTAATCATGTTTGCTTTTTGTTCTACATTGATTATGAGCTATGCGTTGCGAGCCATTGTAATAGAAAGGGTAATGTATTACTTTTGGGCTTTTAACATTATTCTTCTACCCAAACTTATTTCCCATATCATAAAAAAAGAAGTGCGGATAATGGTGATTTTAGTCTTAATGTTTTGTGCTTTGGCTTATATAATTACCATGCAATTCGCAGCCCCGAGATTGCTGTATTTTTATAATTACGCCTTCTGCTGGCAATAATAAATTGTTACTATGAAGCTGAAAAGAAAGATATTTGAACTCTTATGGTCGTTAATAAACACGCTTTTAAACGTATTTCCCAGTTTAACCGATTCCACGTATGATATGCGTAAAGCACAACGGGTGGCATTGTTATCCTACGGATCTAAAGTGGGGGATAGTGTGATTATGAGCTTTTTTGTACGCGAATTAAAAAAGTACTATCCTAATATATACCTAGCCGTTGGCATCCAGAAAAATTATAAAGAAATTTTTGATAACAACCCATATATTGATCAAACATTTGTTTTGCCAAACAGCTTTCTTTCTATAGTATTGTGGTTGCGGAAAAATAAATTTGATGTAATACTGGACATTCCTTTCTCTAATAGAAAAAATTTGTTGGCTTATTATTATGCTGGTCCTAAAAAACTAATCACCGTACAATACACATCCCCATGCCGACATTTTACGTACTTACAACCGGTAAAGGATAAACATTTTTCGGATATTTTTGTGCAGGCTTTACACTTATTTGGTATCAAACATCCGGATTTGTCCTATGATTTGTTTCTTACTCACGCAAACAAAAAATGTACAGATCTCTTCCTTGTAGAAAAGCATTTAAAAGAAAAACATTTTGTATTATTTAATCCCCAGGCTTCCACTCTCTCCAGGAGTTTACAGGGCTCAAAAGTCTGCGATATCATAAAGGGGCTGATACGACATAACATTCCCATGGTTTTGTTATGCCATCAGCTGGAATATGCAAATACATTGCCGCCCAATATTCCTGTTTTTTCCACAACATCCGTAATGCAGACAGCAGCTTTGGTGGCGGCCGCTTCCTACATACTGAGCGTGGATACTGGCATAGTACATATAGCAGATGCTTATAAAAAGCCCATGACCATTTTATACAGTGATGTATGCGTGCCCGGTGAGGCGCCTCGTTCCGAAGGATATTTAACAGTTTGGCAACCATTGCATTCGCCTTTCCATCGTTTACGCACCACATGGCAAGTCAATGATATTCCTACGGAAGATATTATACAATCTGTAAAAATGAATTTTAGGGTTTAGGGCATAATATGAAAGGAAATCATAAACGAATTGTCAAGAATACTATCATGCTTTATGTGCGCATATTATGCGCTATGTTTTTATCCTTTTATATTTCCCGCATCGTATTGCAATTACTGGGAGTTGGAAATTTCGGAATTCTAAGTGCCGTATTTGGAGTCACAAACTTAATGATGTTTGTGAACGTATCTCTGAGCGGGGCCACATCCCGTTTTCTTACCTTTGAATTAGGCAAAGGAACTGCCGGAAATCTTTCCAAAGTTTTCCGTTCGGCTCTGTTTACTCACGTAGTCGCAGCAGGAATTTTTGTTTTATTAGCAGAAACAATTGGCTTTTGGTTAGTCAATCATAAATTGGTATTAGGGCCAGGCAAGTTGACTGCCGCCAATATGTTATTCCAGCTTGGCATAGGGGCCTGCGTTCTTTCAATTATTAAAATTCCCTATGAAGCAATAGTCCTTGCCTATGAAAGAATGAACATTTTTGCCTATATTAGTATTCTGCAATATGTGCTCCAACTAGCTTTATTTTCCTTGCTGTTTTTATTTCCAAAAAGGAATCTATTGGTTGATTATGGCATTATGTTTCTATTAGTTAATGCAATTGTATTGTTGGCCTATATTTTCTATGATTGGAAACACTTTACAGAAACAAGGGGCGGCCCTGTTTATTACAAAGATATAACCATTTCTATTTTCGGCTTTTGTATAAAAACATTATATTCAGACGGCTCGCATGTTTTTAAAATGCAAGGGATTAATATCTTAGAAAATATGTTTTTCGGCCCGGCATTAAGTGCAGCTACAGCTGTTGCCAATCAAGCCTATTTAGGAATTTCTAGTTTTGCCGATAATTTTTTAGTAGCGTGTCGTCCGCAAATTGTAAAAAATTATGCTACGGGAGATTATCAGGAATTACAATTTTTGGTGATTAATTGTGCAAAATTGGCGTTGGGACTTTTGCTTTTAGTTCTTATTCCCTGCATAATAGAAACGGATTTTATTTTAAAAATTTGGCTCAAAAATCCACCGGAATATGCCACTACATTTTGTCGGTTACTTCTTATTGCCAGTTATTTTTCGGTCCTTTTCCGAACTTTGATGTTTGCTGTACAAGCAACTGGGAACATAGGAAAAATGAGTTTTTGGTTTGGTAGCTTGTATCTGTTGGTGGTAGGAATAGCATATTTGTATTTGAAAATTGGGGCGGGCCCTACAACTCCATTTTGGGTGAATATAGTAAGCCCTCTGGGATTGTGTGGGATAGTTATGTGGCTTGTTTCCAAACAGATTCCTTCACTCTCTATGATTTCTTATGTTCGGGAAGTGGTTGGCAAGTGCGCTCTTATGGCGTGCTGTGGCATACTGCCAGCTTTGTGGGTATATAGCTGCGGACCCGAGGGGTGGCGCAGATTAATAGGGGTAATGCTTGTCAGTACGATAGGGGTGAGTCTGTCGGGCTTTTGCGGGGCAATGTCTCGCGCCCAACGTCGTTGGTTGGTATCATACATCAAGCGTTTGATAATGCAATTTAATACGAAAGGAGTATATGGCAATGATTGAATTAACTATTGATAACATTTGCTTTAAAGGGGAAGAGATAGCTGTTTCCTATCATCTATCTGCACAACTTAAAGAAATAGAATTTGGCACTCCTATTAAAGCAAATTATAGTTTTCCGCTTAAACAAGATTATACTTGGGCCGCTATGGTGGCTTTAGGGGCCTTTTTGCCCTATTTGGTCAGCAGATATTCCAATGTCCGAGTGACGCTGCCTATTACAACAACCCCATGGATGCAAGAATACTGGCAGAATTATTTGTCGGCCATGTTTGCACCACAGCCCTTTTCTGTAGAATGGAATTTTACGGAACAATATCAAACAGCTGAAACGGAAGTATTGTTTTCAACAGGTTCTGCCACCCGTATAGGCCTGTTTTATGGTGGTGGGGTGGAAAGTACATTTGCCTTGTCCACGTTTTATCACAAAAATCCGATTCTTATATCGGTCAACGGAAAAGATTGGATGAACGCGGATAAAGAGAAAAGCCCTATTAAATACAATTTAATCTCAGAGTTGACACAGAAATATAAACTTTCTCTACAGGAAATTACTATGAATGTGCGAAGTTTGCTGAAAGATACCAATGCCGTGTTTAATCGTTTCGTAACGGGAAATCTATTTTATTTTTTATCCGCTCCAATTGCCGACAAATTTGGAATAGGAACGCTATATTTATCTACGGAATTGGAATATGCATTATCAGAAAAAGAGCATGACCAGTCAATTCATCCTATGTTTGTAAATAATATCTTTGTAAAACATCCTTCTTGGCCTCTATTTATATCCATTTACATGGGATTTCCCAAAGTATCTATGTTTGCGAAACTTGCACAAACAGATTTTATTAAATATATTTATTCTTGCTTTAATAATTCCCATAAGAGATGGTGTGGAAACTGTTCCAAATGCTTCAGGATCAGTGAATTTTGTGACAGAATTCATTTGGATCGCCGCGTAATTGGCATGCAAGAGGGAATTACTGGTATAAGGGAGAACAGTCCCTCTACACGTTATTCGTGGCAATATATGGATAAAATCTATGGCAGAAAATATATTCGCGAATGGATATTATTTGTGAAACATGCTATAAAGAAATTAAAGCAAAAAATTTTTCATCTAGAAAACTAAGAAAAACCAGCCTTTAAAAGGCTGGTTTTTATAGAAAGATTTATTTCGTTATCAATTTAGCCCGCAGTAATTCTAGATAGACGTTACGCGTGTTTTGCTTGTGTGATTGTAATTGTTTGTTTAATGTTTGTACTTGTTCTATGTGCGCAGTTATTTGACCTAATACGCGAGCCAGTGGCATACCCGTTGTAATTAACCCAGCCAAGAACCCTTTTGTAGTCTGCCCTCTATTATCGTGTATTACGGCAAGGCCGGGAATGCCCATAGAGGCACTAATTCCAATGCCATGCACCCGGTGACCAATGACAAAATCAAAACGATGGAAGATGTCTAAATAGTCTTTAGAATCATAAGAATAAAGAATATTTACCCCCGGGAAATCTTTATAAGCGTGAGGAAGTTCATCAATGTAATGGCAAACAATTTCTATCTCATATTGAGAAGAAAAACGCCGGATAATTTCCCCATACAAGTCTTTGAGATATATGTATGTCTCCTTAGACACATTATTATTGTTAGATGCCTGATAAGTACCATAAATTAAACCAATTTTATTGACTTTTTGTATCTTCTTTTCATAAGGAACCGATGCACTGAATAAGGCCGGACAAGGTAACACTAACGGATGATAATTCGCCAAAAATTGGGCAGCATTTTCATCACGGGCAGTAATTAATTGGGCACGGCCCAAAACTTCTTGTTCCAGCACCGAAAGTGTTCGTCTCGTAAAATTAGGTCCCCCCCCTATTCCTAAAAACAAAGTTGGTAAATTTCTTTTAGCAATTACTTTGTATAAGGGTTTGCAAAAAGGACCTTTCCATTCAGGAGATCCAGCAAAAACGACCAAATCTAAAAAAGATGGGTCAGTATCATTTTTAAACGAATTATCTAAAAATCCCGTGCGTAAAAAAGCTCGGACCAAGCTATTTCCCGTTGGGCGCCATCTTTCCCAGCGAGACGATTTTAAAAAATTTAACTCTGCAAATTTTCCTTGCCGAACTTCCGGATTGCGGTTATAAATAATAGGATTAAAAGCAGGACAAATTCCTTTTAATAGATTGATACAACCCATTAAAATAAATTCATCCCCAGGATTCCATTGACGCGTTGTAGAAAACAGAATGTTCTTATTCATATAGAATTAGGAGTATATTTGGAAATAAATTTTTGAATATCTGTAAAATCTTGCATACGACTTAAAATAATATCTTTAGGCCAGTTCCACCATTTGATTTTCAACAATTTTTCTCTTTCTTCTTTTGAAAAACGATACTTCACTACTTTAGCCGGCACTCCAACAGCTACCGCATAAGGGGGTATGTCCTTGCATACAACAGCCCCAGCTCCAATAACAGCCCCATCTCCAATAGATACACCAGACAGAATGGTCACGTTTTGTGCAATCCAGACGTCATTTCCTATGCAAATATCTCCCTTAAACCTTGGCCGTATCAATGTCTTATGTTCCATTAAAGAAAACCGATCGATAAAGGGATAAGTAGAAACCCAGTTCTGGTCATGTTCTCCACCACAAATAATGGTAATATCGTTGGCTAAAGAACAATATTTTCCAATATTCAGTTGGATAGGAGAAGCACTTTCCCAGGAAAAAATTCGCAAAAAATTTGCATAGGTTCCCTCCCCAATGTTTATAGAAGGGATATGATTGCCGTAAAAACGCGCATAAACACCGGGAAAATGACGTAACACTTTACGTCTCCTATACCAATCAGCAATCAAACGAAAAACTCGTTTAATCATATTAAAACCCTTTTATTTTTTATCTTCGCTGTAATAGCTGTAACTTTTGTAATAGCCGTATTTGCCGTAGGAAAGGCCTTCGGGCTTGTAGTGGCCTATCACCGCCCCCAGCACCTTAATGCCGGCCTTTTGCAGCTTATCCAGGGCGATTTTGGCCAATTTGGCGTTGGTTTTGCCGTACTTGATGACAAATATCGTCCGCGGGATGTATTTCCCCCACAAAAGCGTGTCGGACACGGGCAGGATGGCCGGGCAGTCCACGACCACCTGGTCAAAATTCTTTTGCGCCCATTCAATAAAGTCCCCCAGCTTGGGCGTGTTTAACAGTTCGGCCGGGTTCGGCGGACGCTGGCCGGCCGTCATCACAAACAAATTCGGCACGTCTTTTACCGCTTGGATATTGGCGGCGTAATCGGCCTTTTTGGGGTCGGCGTCCCAGATGTTGCTAAGCCCCTTTTCGGTAGACAGGCGGAACACCTTATGCACGCGGGCGCGACGCAAATCGCCGTCCACCAGCAGCACTTTTTTGCCGGCCTGGGCCATGGCTACCAGCAGGTTGGAGGACAAATGGCTTTTGCCTTCGCCTTGCAAGGAGCTGGAAATCAAAATCGGCGCGTTGTGGTTGTCGGACAAGGCAAAATCCAGCATGGTCCGCACGTTGCGCACGTTTTCGGCCATCAGGTAGTTGCCTTCTTTGAGCATGGTGGCGTATTCGGCCTCTTTCTTTTTGCCCTTCTTTTCATACGGCACAAAGCCCAAAAAGGGCAGGCCGAGTTTTTCTTCCAAATCTTCGGAAGACTTCACACTCTGGTCCAAAAATTCCAACACAAACACAATCAGCAACCCCAGCAGCCCCCCGGCCATCAGGCCAATCGCCAGATTGAGCAATTTGCGCGGGCGGACGGGTTTTTCGGGTGTTACGGCCGGGTCCACCACGCGGATATTGTTGCCGGAAAACTGCCCCGAAAGTTCAATCTTAATACTCTGCACCAAGCGGCGCGTTTCGGTGTTAATTTGCTGGTTGATAGCTTCCAGCTGGTTGTGCACCGATATTAACTCCGGGTGCTTGGACGTGTATTTGGCCGAAAGCTGGGCTTCCTGCCCCGCCAGCTGGGCGGCCTGTTGTTTAAGGGATTTGATAAAATCGCTGTTTACCACCTGCGGCATAGAATTGAGCAATTCCTGTTCTTCGGGGCTGCGTTCCGTGTTTTCCAACGCGGCAATCACGTCCTGCCCCATAAAAATACGGTTGCTTACGTTTTCGGCCACAAAAGTATTTACCAGCGTATTGGCAATTTCAGCCGATAATTTCGGGTCGTAAGTGGTAGCGGAAACATTTACCAAACGGCTGCGGGTGATAGGCTCTACCGAAAGGGCTTTTTCCAACTTTTTTACGCCGGAAGGATTAGCAAATTGTTCGTATTGGCCCAGGTCCATATTGCGGTAGATTTTTTCCAACAGGGAGCGGCTGGTGAGCAGCTGGTATTGGGTGCGGTAGTAATCTTCTTCGCTGGTAAAAGAGCCATAAGGGGTAGCATCAATTTTGCCGGCATCTTCCTGGTTAATCATCATTAAGGCCGTGGCTTTGTAAGCCGGGCGCATAAAAAGGTTCACCAATACCGACGCCACTAATCCAACGGCTACCATTCCTACAATCAGCCAAAAACGTTTAAAAATAATGTTTAAATAATAACTAAAATCCAATTCTTCGTTGGTCACGTTTTCCATAAATTCCCCTTAGAACATACTTTGCGGTACAAACACCACATCACCGGGCTGCAGCGGGATATCCATTGCTTTATTGCCCTGCTTGGTGATTTGGGTCACATCTACGTCCAGCGCTTTTTGGCGGCCGCCTTCCATACGCAGTACACGCACTTTAGACGTAGCGGCCACATCGGTAAACCCGCCTACGGACGTAATAGCTTCCAACACCGTCAGTTCCTTTTCCGGCGGGATTTGGATAGCTGCCGGCTTGGACACCTGCCCCAGTACATAAACCGTTTTGTTGCCGTATTCTTTGATTAAAATAGATACTTGGGGGTTTTTTAAATAGGTTTTTAAAGCATTGGCCAGTTGGTCTTCGGCCTCGGCCACAGTATAGCCGGCCACGGGTACATTGCCCACCAGCGGGAAAGTCACACTCCCCCCGCCGCTTACACGCAGGGTGCGCTGCATATCGTCTTCCATAAAAACTTGGATTTCCAATAAATCGCCGGGCTGCAAGTGATAAGCGCTGGGCGCGCGCACCTGCGCCAAGCCCTGCACAACTTCCTGCGAGACGGAAGCATCAGGCCCGTTCTGCACCCGTACGGGCGCCTGGGAACAAGCCGCTAAAAAGGGCGCAATCACCGCGCCCAACAGAAACAGCAAAACGGTTTTATTCATACGCATATATTTTACAAAATCTAACCCTATTGAAATAGTTTTTATTGTGGGAGGGATATCATGTATAGTTTGGAAAGTTCTTTTTCTTTCGGGTATTTTTTCAAATAGGTTTCCGCCAACTGGTGGGCTTGGCTGCGCAATTGGGCGGAGCGGGCAGGGGCTTTGGTCCGCAGGCTGTAGTTAAAGTAAGCATTCCCCAGCCGCAGCGCAAAACGGGGTGAAGAATAGTGCTGGAGGCCTTGCTGGTATAGGGTGATTTGGGACTCATGCTTCAGCCCCTTGCCAAACACGAACAACCGCCACGCTATCGTACGTTGGGTTGGGAGATAGCAGGCGGCCGCCAACACCACGCAGACAACCCCCGTCAGCACCGGGCCGCAGGAAAGCGTATGGACGTGCCCTTTATAATACGATGGACTGCACGCCAGCCCCAAAATAACAAAAAACAAAAAGGCATTGGCCGGGATAAAAAAGTGGAAATCAACCGTACTTCCTACACACATTACCACCACGGCACTTAACAAAGCGGCATACAGCAGTTGTTTTTTGCGCTCCAGGTGCGCCATCCGCCGCACCAGCACCCATACCGCCAAGGCCGCCCCCGCCAGCACCACGATATAGCCGACGAATCCCATCCCCAGCAGCATTTCCAGCCAATCGCTGTGCAGCCGCTCCACATATGCGTTTAGCGGATATTCCATAAAAGACGTAATGGCCACCGGCATTGCGCCCACACCAATGCCCCACCAGGGGTAAATGTGCAGCATGTCCCACGCGGCACGGTAGAGCATTTTGCGCGTTTCTTCCGAAGTGCCCGTCGCGCGTTGGGCGTATGCGTTAATGGCGTCCGCCTGCCACCACACCAAGGCCGCCGCAAGAACCAACAGCCCCGCCACCAAAAGCGCACTTTTCACGCGCGTTTTGGGGTTTTCCGGCACGAACAGACAGCACAAAAAACAGTAAACGAAAATCCCCGTCCCCAGCGAAAGCATCCCCCCGCGCGAACGCGTGGCAATCACCAGTGCACACAGCCCCAGGAACACCAGCCCCAAAAAGCTCTGCCGCAGGATAAATTCATTGCCGCGGCGGTTGGCGCGGAAGCGGCCGTAATCCATCCAGGACGAAACGGTATATCCCAGCGTCACCAGCGCGCACATCCCCAAAAATACGCCCGCGTGGTTGCGGTTTAAAAACGGGCCGAACCCGGCTTTTAAGCCGGTAAAAAATTGGATATATTGCCCTTTTTGCAGCCCCAGTGCACACAGCCCCACGGCAAACCCGCACAACACAATCAAAAACAGCAAAATGCGGTTGGATTTAAACGATTCCCACACGTTGGGCACCCACACCAACAGCGCCAGATACGTCACAAACCACGATGCGTGCTCCAGCGTGTACAACCGCATCAGCGTGGCGGGATAGGCGGCGGGTGTATCCAGCAGGGTTTGCGTCCCCGCGGCCTGCAACAGGGTGTAGGCAATCAAAAAGGCAAACGTAAAAAACAGCCATTTAAGCGGCTTGGTATAGATGAGTTGGCGGCGGGAAAACAGCGTGAGCAGCAGCCCGACAAAAATGCCCCCCTGCAGCACGGAAAACGCCCACGGCTCGGCCGCGGCAAAGCTGAAAGGCGCAAAAAACAAAAGAACCCCCGTCAGGGCTTTTAAAAAAAGCGTCATAATAGGGTATTGTATAAAATTTGCTATATTGGTATAGATGAAAATTTTATTTATCTGCCACGCCAACATTTGCCGCAGCTTTATGGCGCAGGAATTGTTGCGCCCGCTGCTGCCCGACGATACGGTATTTTCCCGCGGGTTGTATGCGGATGCTTCCTACCGCGTGCCCGCCAAAGTGACGGATTTCCTGCAGAAAAACGGCATTGTTCCGCCCCCGCATACGTCCACCCAACTGGCCAAAGCGGATTTGGAACAAGCCGACCTTATCTTTTTTATGGAGCAGGCGCATTTGG
This sequence comes from uncultured Elusimicrobiales bacterium, assembly GCA_944326765.1. GTDB lineage: Bacteria > Elusimicrobiota > Elusimicrobia > Elusimicrobiales > Elusimicrobiaceae > Avelusimicrobium. The sequence continues at coordinate 16,862 of CALVFE010000030.1, forward strand.
ACAAAATTTCCGACCGCTACGCCCAATACCTGGACAAAATGTGGCTGCTAAACGACTACGCCTTCGGCCGCGAGGAAGATTTGGAGGACCCGATTTCGCTATCCGGCCGCGCGTTTGAAAAATCCGCCGAGCGGCTTAAAAAAGCCGTCGCGGCGGTGGCAGAAAAGCTGCAAGCAAACGCCTGATTTTTCCCGTTAAACGTCCTTTAAACCTAAAAAAACACCCCGGCACTTAAGCCGGGGTGTTTTGGCGCTTGCGCAAAAATGTTACTTGTTCCCGCCGAACAATACCTGAATAAAATTTCGGTCGTCAGGTTGTTTTTCAGCCGTGCCGTAGCCCGAGTATTTAACGGGGGGTTCTACGTGCGAAATGCC
>CALVFE010000031.1 GCA_944326765.1 uncultured Elusimicrobiales bacterium
GCTTCGGCTAAATGCTGTTTGGCGATATCCAAGTATTCTTCCTGTACATGGATCAGCGCGGCGGCGTAAATAATGTCGTAGCAAAATTTTACCACCTGTTGGGTAACCAAATCCTGTACGTGGCGCAAATTGTAGAACCCCGTTTCGGCGCCCACTTTAGCGGCGCGCGCCGTATTGCGGATCTGCCCGCCCGACCATAAAACATACGACCCGTTTAACCCTGCCGTATAAGTATTATTCTGCCCGATTTCAATGATATTATCCCCCATAATAATTTTGCCCTTTTTGAGCGCGCGGTTATAGGAGCCGTCTAAAGACAACGAGGGATAAAAGTACGAATTGGCCTCTGCCAGTTGCTCTTCGTAAATTTCCTTTGTCTTTTGGGCATTGATGATTTGGTAACTGTCCGAGAGCGCCATGCGGATTGCGTCCGCAATGGTAATTTTTTCTCCCCCCACCTCTTCACGTTCCGCAAACAGGCTATTAGCGGAATTATTGCCCGGGGCAGCCCACAGGCACACGGGCGCATATACTGCCACTAGCGTGAGTAATATCCATTTTCTCATAAGTCTTATTTCTTTTCCTTATAGTATTGTTTAATTCCCAGTAAAATGATTTTTACCAACCGGGCGATCATCTCTTTGTTGTATAAACCGCCTTTCGGCCCGGGGCAGACGTGCTGATCCAGATAAGCGCTGATCATAATCTCCGTAGAAAGCCCCGATACCAGCCGCACCACATCTTCTACCGCCCCTTTCGGCAAAGTGCCTCTTTTTTCTTCCCGGTGCAACACTTCCGCCAACATGCCGTGAATGTGTCTTTTCTCCGAACGCGGCTTGATTTTCCGCGTATCCATATCCAATGTGTATGAAATCATCTGAATCACAAATTTGGAGTGGACAGGATCCTTCATAAAAAAATCCAAATGGGATTTCAGCCCCTCATACAGCACTTCTTCCGGCCCTTGGGCGCGTTGCTGCACTTGTCCAATCAGCACACTGAACGCTTTTTCGTGGTCTTCGATAATACTGTCGCAAAGATCTTCTTTGTTTTTAAAATAATAATAAAGAACAGGTTTCGTTACGTTTACTTTCTCCGCAATTTCTCGCATGGATACTTTATCCAGCCCTTTTTCGGCCATCAGCGAAAAAGCGGCTTTTTTAATGGTATCCCGCATACGAATTTCCCGTTCGGACTTATCGTTTTTTTCTATTTCAGTTTTTTTCATAAACAAACTCTTTACCTACCGGTAAGTATATTTTACTAAATATTTTTTCTTGATACAACTTCCCGCTTTTGTTTTCTCTGAAATTCAATAAAAAACCCCGCCGGAGGGCAGGGTTTCTGGAAGAAGCAAAAATTAAAACAACAGCATCATACTCCAAACGAAAAACACGCCGCCAAGCGCCGCAGCCGCCCCAAAAGGAAGCAACCCGAACAGCCATGCCCATAAGGCTTTTGCCGCTGATAAACCATAAGCTCTCATCAACGCCCGGGTCAAATAGCCCAACTGCAAAGCAAACACTCCCAACAAAACCAGCGGCGCTAACAGATCCAACTGCAGCTGCGGCCACATGGCGGAAAACAAAGCAAACGCAATCAAAAGTCCTTTGATAAAGCCGGCCGAACCCACCAAGCAAAATAATTCCGCCGCAGACGCTTCTTTCACACGGGAAAAATCCAAAAACAACCCGCATACAGCCGCTATCAAATAACCGGCCGTAATTTCCGCCGCAAACAAAATCAGCAATTTGACCAGCAGCGCCAGGCAGGAAATCCCGGATCCTATATTAAAGAAAAGCACCCACGCCAAAGCGGCGGCAAAATAACCCAGACACGCCTGCCCAAACGAACGGGCGGCTAAAAAGTTTTTCAAGGCAGGAACCGGATCCTCGACATAACTAAAATAGTCTTTCATCAGATTCATAATATCCCCTAATGAACCCACAAATAGGATACGCTGGGCGTAGCAATGGATTGGAGTTGTTTGGTGAGGGATTGGCTCTCCGCCGCCGCGCCAAACGAGAAAAACAACTCACGCAAACTGTCCGGCCGCTGGTTAATGATTTTCGGATCTTTAATCCCCGCCAGTTCTCCGGCCAGTTTCAAGGCTTCTTCTTCGCCGCCCAACTGATCAATAAAACCTAAATTAAAAGCGCGCTGTCCGGTAAAAATACGCCCGTCGGTATATTCAGTCATATCTTCGGGTTTTACATTGGGGCGCCCGGCCTTTACCGCCGCCAAAAACTGACCATAGGTGTCATCTACCATATCTTGCAAAATAGCTTTTTCAGCATCGGTCATCGGGCGGTAGGCGGAACCCATATCCTTGTATTTTCCGGAAGTAATCGGCGTTACTTTTACGCCGATTTTTTCAAACAGTCCTTCTACATTGCCCGTCTGCATAATAACGCCTACGGAACCCGTAATGGTGCCCGGTTCCGCCACGATTTTATCGGCCGCCATGGCAATATAAAAACCCCCGCTGGCCGCCACATCGCGAAAGAGCGCCACTACTTTTTTATGCTCTTTGGCACGCAAAATTTCGCTGTAGATGTTTTGCACCGAAGCCACCGTACCGCCGGGGGAATTAATGTCCAGCACAATCGCTTTTACTTTTTTGTCTTCGCCGGCTTCCCGAATTTTTTTGGCAATGGCAGAAGCTCCGGACGGACGCGCAAAAGGAGAATTGCTGTTATCCTGCGCAATTACTCCGCGCACCTTAATCCAGGCGACTTCTCCTTTTTTATCCGAGGAAAGCGCCGCAAAAGAGGATCCCTCCCCTTGTTCCGTACGCGCCGCCGAATCAGGCGGACAAGCCGGAACGGGTTTTACGGTTAAATATATGCCGCAAAGAGCGGAAACTGTAAAAGTCAGCAACAACAAAAATGCCCATACAAAACGACCGGAAGGACGTTTAAACGATTTTTTATCCTCCTTCTTTTCAGCGGCAGGCAAAAAAACCGTTTTTTCGTTATCCAATAATTTTTTCTCCCATTGTTCTCGAGGAAGGGAAGTATCCGTATTAGCCGTAAGGCTTTCTTTTTCGTTTTCAGCCATAAGATTTCCTTTGCATTTAAAAAATTGTTACTTAATTATAGCAATTAAATTGCTAAAATAAGAGCTGTTCCTGCCGTTGCGTATCACTGCCGCGAGATTGCTCTCGCCCCCGTAAACGTCCGGCAGACTATCTTACAAGGGGGAAGTGTATGTTTAAGGGAGTATATACTGCTTTAGCCACGCCCATGCACGCAAACGGCGCGGTAGATTATGACACCTTAGGACGCCTGCTGCAAGCCCAACTGGCGGCAGGAATTGACGGGCTTGTCCTGTTAGGAACAACCGCAGAAGCGGCTACTTTGTCTGCCGGGGAAAAGAATGAAGTGTTGTCTTTCTGCACGGGAATCATTAAAAACCGCATCAAAATTATTATCGGAACCGGAACCAATGCGACGGCTTCCACCCTGGAAAACACGCGTGCGGCGCTGGCGTTCAATCCGGACGGAGTCCTCCTCGTAACGCCGTACTATAATAAACCCAATCCCAATGGTTTAATTGAACACTATAAGCAGGCGGCCGCTTTGGGCAAACCGATTGTTTTGTATCACATTCCGGGGCGCACCGGTTTAAAAGTGCCGGGACATGTGTTAGACAGACTGCTTGCGCAAGTGCCGCAGATCGCCGGCATTAAAGAATCCGATTACGATATGGCGCATGTAACCGATACGGCCGTCAAATATGCACACCGGTTAAATTATATTTGCGGGAACGACGATTTATTCCCGCAGTATTTGGCCATTAACGCTTCCGGCATTATCAGTGCGGCGGCTAACGTATTTGCGCCGGCATTTGTGCAAATCTACAAACTCTTTATGCAAGGAAAGACCAAACAATCTTTTGATCTATTTGCAAAACTCTATCCGTTAATCAAAGCCTGTTACCTGGAAACAAACCCCACTTGCGTGAAATATATGCTGTCTAAAATTGGTTTTGGCTCGCAGGCCGTTCGCCTGCCGCTGGGCGAAATAGCTGACGAGAACAAACAAAAAATCGACCGTTTGCTGCAAACGGCCGACGAAAATCTATTCATTCATTAAGGAGACGTCATGAAGACCGTAGGAATTATTGGAATCAATGGAATGGTCGGGCAGAACATGCTGGCCGAACTAAAAAAAATCAATACGCCGTTTGAAATCAAAACTTTTGGCCGCAACGATGAAATTACTCCGCTGGATATTGCCGTATTATGTACAGACAATCCCGTCAGCGCGGAACTGGCGCCTAAAATTAAAGACCGCGTCAAATTTACCGTAGATATGTCTTCCGAATTCCGTATGACACCGGGAGTTCCGCTGGTCATTCCGGAAATCAACGCCCACGCCATTACCAAAGACACCCCGTTAATCGCCAGCCCCAACTGCACCACGACCGGCCTCGTGATGAGCTTAGCCCCGTTAGCGCCGTACTATCATTTTACCGAAGCCTTTTTCTGCTCCTATCAGGCCATCAGCGGCGGCGGCAAAAAATTGCTGGACGATTTTCACACCCCCGGCTCTTATTATGAAAACAACTGCGTGCCGCTCATCGGATCCATTCAACCCAACGGCCACACCAGTGAAGAACTAAAAGGATTATATGAAACGCGCAAAATTATGGAACTGCCGGACATCAAAGTATATTGCCACACGGTGCGCGTAGCCGTAGAAAATTCCCACTCGCTGGGCGTTACGCTCAAAGCCAAAGAAAACTTTGACTTGGAACAAGTAAAAAAATTATGGAATGCGTTCCCTAATTTGATGTACAGCGAAAAAGTCATCACTCCCAAGGAAGTCAGCGGGCTGGAAACCACCTTTATCTGCCGCCTGCGCAAAGACGTGGAAGAACCGAATATCATTCATTACTTCGTAACGTTTGACAATCTGCTCAAAGGCGCGGCGATGAACGGCCGGCAGATTGTGGAACTGTTGTTGGAGAAATTTGTATGAAAAAAGTATTTATAAACGGCGCGGAAGGCAAGATGGGAAAAGCCATCGCCCGGCTGATTGAATCTCAGCCGGAGCTGGGCTTGGAAGTGGCCGTCAAACGCGAAAGCGGACAGCCCGTGTTGGGCGATTTTGACGTAGTGATTGATTTTTCCTCGCCGCAGGGAGCGCAGGAAGCTTTTGCCATGGCACATAAACACCGCCGTCCTTTTTTAACCGGCACCACTAATCTGCCTGAAACTTTTTTGTTTCAAATGCAGGAAGAAGAAAAAATTCCTGTTTTCTATGCGCCCAATGTCAGTTTAAGCGTATATTTCTTTACGGAACTTGTCCGCCAAGCGACCCAAATGTATGCCGGTTATACGGGCAAGTTGCATGAAATACACCACATTCACAAAAAAGACGCTCCCAGCGGAACTGCCAAAAAATTGGCCGATATCATGGATTTGACTTACCCGGAAGTAACATACGAACGCACCGGAGAAGTGGTCGGTACGCATACGGTGTCGTTTTTGTCTCCCTTTGATGAAATTACCCTCACGCACGAAGCCAAAAACCGCGATTTGTTTGCGGATTCGGCCATTCATATTGCCCTGTGGCTCATGAAACGCGAGAGCGGTTTTTACACCATGTCAGACTACGCAAAATTTAAGTTGAAGGAAAAGAAAAAATGAAAATTCACTTTATAGGCATTGGCGGCGTGGGCATGAGTGCGCTGGCGCAGCTGCACGCGATGGGCGGGGACCGGGTAACCGGATCTGACCGTTTAATCAGCAAAGGCTATACGGATATGGCTCTGTGGGAATATCTCAAGAAATTAGGGGTGGAACTATTCCCGCAAGACGGAAGCGGATTGGACGCCAGCACGGAACTGGTGATTTTGTCTTCGGCAATCGAAGAAGATAATCCGGAACTGTTAAAAGCAAAGGCCTTGGGCATTCCCACCTTGCACCGCTCGGAACTGCTGGCTAAACACGTAGCGGCACATCGCACGATAGCCGTTTCCGGCACCAGCGGCAAAAGCACCACCACCGCGATGATTTATGATATTTTGGCATTTGCCGGAATGAGTCCGTCAGTCATTACCGGCGCGGCCATTCTGTCTTTGCAAAAAGAACAGGGAGTCTTTGGGAACGTGTATAAAGGAAATTCGGACATCTTGGTCATCGAAGCCGACGAAAGTGACGGGTCTATCGTCAAATACCGGCCGCACCTGGGAGTCTGCCTGAATTTGCAAAAAGACCATAAAGAAATTGAAGTGCTGCAAGGATATTTCCAAGAATTTATTGCCCACTGCAAAACCGCCATTATTAACGCAGAAGAAGAAAACCTGCGTTCGCTGGCCGCGCCGCAGACAAAAACCTTCGGCTTATCCCTGGGTGACATACACCCCACCGAAATCAAAGTAGATGGTTTCGGTTCGGATTTTACAATTCAAGGCCAACCGTTCCGCCTGCAGGTACCGGGCTTGCATAACGTATGCAACGCCGTGGCCGCGGTGGCGGCGGCACAGCAGCTGGGAATAGATTTGGATACCTGCGCAAAAGCCCTTAACAAATTCCAAGGCATTGCCCGGCGCTTTGCCAGCATCGGCAGTTATGACAAAATCGAAGTAGTCGATGATTTTGCCCACAATCCGCACAAATTGGGCGCCACTATTGCCGCGGCGCATCTGCGCGGGAAACGGGTGTTGGCTTTTTACCAACCGCACGCGTTTGCTTCCATTAAACTGCTCGCGCCGGAATTTGTGGAAAGTTTCGCCAAGCATATCGGACCCAACGACCACCTGTGGCTGACTGAAGTCTATTATCCGGGAGGCACCATTATGCAAGGAGTTTCCTGCCGCACGATCTATGAAGGACTCAAAGCCCGCGGCGTGGGCGTCAGCTACGATGACTGCCGGGAACGCATTCTGGCGGAAATGGCCGGAGCGGCGCAGCCGGGCGATATTCTATTGGTATTGGGCGCGCGCGACCCGACACTGACGGATTTCGCACGCAAACTGTTGGCATCACTCAAAGAGCGGCAAACCGTTTCCGGGTGTAAGAACTGCATGTTGGGTAATTGCTGTCTGCATTACAGCAAATAATCGTTCAAAAAACCCCACCGTTTTCGGTGGGGTTTTTGATAAGCGAATCTTTTATTTATTGCCATCGACCCGTTCTTTAAAAATACGCGCGTTAACCAATTGCTTAAACATTTTGCCGCGATGTTCGAAATCTTTAAATTGGTCAAAACTGGAACAAGCCGGTGAAAGCAAGACGATATCTCCCCGAACGGCTTCATTCATGGCGGTCTGTACGGCTCTGTCCAGCGTTTCACAGCGGGTCAACGAAACTGCCCCGTGCAACTCCTGCTCGATTTTGTCCATGGATTCGCCAATCGTAAGAACCCGTTTGCAATATTCTTTCAGATACGGAATCAGCACTTCATAGGAAGCGCCCTTATCCCGTCCGCCCAGAATCAACCACAGGTTATGATTTTTTTCAAAACTTTTTAAAGCGGTAACCGTAGAATCCAAATTGGTGGCCTTGGAATCATTTACATAAATTACGCCCCGGTGATACGCAAATTGTTCGATACGGTGTTCCATCGCTTCAAAGCGGGCGAATACTTTTCGAATAATCTTTTCCGGCACTCCCGCCGCCAATGCCAGCAAAGCGGCCGCCATGGCATTTTCTACATTATGAATGCCTTTTAAATGCGGCGGCCGAATTTGATAACCCTCGCTGAAAATGAGTTCGTCGCCGTCAAAAAAAACATCGGTTTTCAATAAATGCTTTGGATGCGTGGAGAAAGCAAGCACTTTGCTTTTGGCTTTTTCCACCAGTTGGGCGCAAACGGCATCGGCGCCGTTTACCACCAGCACATCGTTTTCGCGTTGGTTTTTAAACGCTTTCGCTTTGGCTTTGATATACCCCTTCATACCGCCGTGATGATCCAAATGATCCGGCGTGATATTCAAAATACACGCGAACTGCGGGCGGAAATAAGTGCTGTCTTCCAGCTGATAACTGGAAACTTCAATAACCACATCATCTCCTTTCTGCACCTGGCAGGCACACAACGAAACGGGACTTCCGATATTGCCGCAGATATAAACGCCGCGGCCTTTGTTTTCGGCAACTGCGTTTTCTTTCAGCACGTCTCCCAACAGGGCGGTGGTGGTCGTTTTGCCGTTTGTGCCGGTTACGGCAAAAACACGAACGGGTTTCGGCATAAACGAAAGGGCTACTTCGAGTTCACTAAAAACGGGAATGCCTCTTCTTTTGGCCTCCAGCAAAATGGGACTGTTCGGAAAAATACCGGGGCTTTTAACCCAGAAACCGCAATCAAATACGCGGGCGGAGTGGCCGCCGGTTTCCACCGTTACGCCGGGCGGAAGGGAAAAAGAATCAATATGAGAAATAGGGGCTTCTTCGCTGATAAGCACTTCAAACCCTTTCTCCGCCAACAAGGCTGCGGCCGCGCGGCCGCTTTTGCCAAACCCCAGCACACAGGCTTTTTGCCCTTTAAATTTTTCTTGCTTAAACATGCTTTTCCTTCTTTCTGCGCAAAAAAGAACGTACGGTTTCGCGATCCGAAAAGTGTCTTTTTTCCGCTCCAATTAATTGATATTCTTCGTGTCCTTTTCCGGCAACAATCACGATATCTCCTTTTTTGGCCTGCTCTAAGACTTTTTCAATAGCCGCTGCGCGATCTTCCACAATTTCATAATTTGAAAATCCGTTCATGCCTTGTAAAATATCGTCGAAAATCTGTTTGGGATTTTCCCCCCGCGGATTATCATTGGTTAAAAACACCTTATCTGCCCGCGAACAGGCGGTCTGTCCCATCAGCGGCCGTTTGGTGCGGTCGCGCTCGCCGCCGCAGCCAAATACTACAAAAATACGTCCTTTTTTAAAAGGAGCCACCGTATCAAAAGCGCGCCGCAAAGATTCGTCGGTATAAGCGAAATCCACGAAAACGGAAAAATCTTGTCCTTCCTCTATCCGCTCCATGCGCCCCGGCACGCCGGGCAACCGCCGCAACCCCTGCACGATTGCTTTTTCACTGATGCCATCGACGCTCGCCGCCGCACAGGCGCCTAAGGCATTATATACATTATGCTCTCCCAGCAGACGGATCTGCATCGGTGTACCGTTTACCGTAAAAGAAGTGCCCTCCAGAGATTCTTGTATATGATCTGCTTTAAAATCCGCGTCTTGATGAAGGGCAAAGGTAACAATGTTTACCTTCCCGCGCAATTTTTCCTGCAGGCGGCGGCCGTAGGGATCATCGATATTAATAATGGCGGTACGGTTAGATTTGGGGTTGTGCGGATCGGCTAAATTTTCAAATAATTTTTGTTTTGCCTGAAAATAATTTTCGAAAGTATGATGGAAATCCAGATGATCCCGCTGCAAATTGGTAAACACGGCCGTTTCATACCAGATATGCCGCACCCGCTGCAGCTCCAAAGCATGGGAAGAAACTTCCATTACCACACTGTCGCAGGCTTGCTTCTTCATCTGCGCCAACAGATCAAATAGTACTAATGCCGCCGGCGTTGTGTTGGGCGCGGCACTGACGATGTTCCCGTTGATGCGATAATTAATGGTTCCTAAAGCTCCTACCTTTTGCCCCGCCGCCGTTAAAATGGATTCCAACAAATAGGCGATAGAAGTTTTCCCCTTCGTACCGGTAATGCCAATCATATGCAGCGCGTCTGAAGGCCGGCCGTAAAATTCATAGGCGGCATCGGCCATATCCCGGTCTATATCCGAGGATTGGTAATATAATACCGGATACGGTTTGTTCGGCGGGAACATAGAAACAATCATCACTGCCCCGCGGGATATTGCCTCCTCTATAAAGAGGTTTCCATCTACATGGGCGCCCTTTACCGCAAAAAACACAAACCCGGGGTGCACCTCATGGGAACGAAAAGTCAGCCCCGTTACCGAGATCCCCCGCCGGCAAGCTTTTTCTAATACGATACTGGAAGACATAGCAATATGGTATCAAATTGATAGAATGGAAGGAAAGGAAATAAAAGCGTACGCGCTCTTTTGGAACAAAACCCTTTATGACGACCGATTCTTTTCGTTTATATGGAACCGCGCCCTATGACTTGGTATTCATACACGGTGGCCCCGGGGCACGGGGAAGTTTAGCGGGAGTCGCCCAAGAATTGGGCAAAACCCGCGGTGTATTAGAAGCCTTGCAAACGCGTTATAGCATCGAGGAACTGCTTTCCGAGTTGCACGGACAGCTGCAACACGCACACGCGCCCGTTGTGCTGGCCGGCCATTCCTGGGGCGCTTGGTTGGGTATTTTGTATGCGGCGCGGTTTGCGCACGAAGTCCGGCATTTGGCGCTGATTTCCTGCCCGCCGTTGGGTGAAAAATGGGTGCCTCAAATTCTAGAAAGAAGGCTTGAGCTGCTTTCACAACAGGAAGCCGCCTCTTTTCAAAAAGCTATAAAAATACTGGAGGAAAAAGTCCCGGGCAATCGCACGCGAGCGCTGCAAACCGTAGAAAGGTTAACCCAACAAACCGATTTTTTCGAACCCTGCGAATATGATGACCACGCTCTCGAACTAGATGCGCATCAATATCAAACCGTTTGGCCGCAAGCGGCACAAATGCGGCGCGAAGGAGAACTCCTGCGTGCGGCGCAACGACTGGCCTGTCCGGTCAGCGTATGGCACGGCCGACAAGATCCACACCCGGCGGCCGGCGTTTTAGAGCCGTTGCGGCTCAGCGCCCAATCTCCCCGAGTGATGCTGTTTGACCGCTGCAGCCATTCGCCGTTTGCGGAAAAATACGCCCAGACTGCATTTTATCAATGGCTAAAAGAGCTATAAAGCCGCAGCCCTTTCAACCGACAGCCAGCCCGTACGTTTCCATACAGCCAATCGAATCCATAACCGAATTACAATATAACGCACGCTGTTGGAGTACTGAAAAAATGGCACAAGTTTTTTCTTTAAAAAACGAAGCGGACAATTATCAGAACGGCGCTTGCAGCCGGCAGCCGCCAAATACGATAAGAAAAAGGGTTGGAAATTGGCACGGCGAAAATTATTTAAGAACAAAAGGGAACTTTATTCGCTGAAATGAAAAGATCTGTTCTTTTTTTCTTTTAACAGGAGTTCCGTTTCCTGCGCCATTTGAGCCAAATGTTTTTTAATTTGAGGCTGTTTCGTTTCCAAAAGCGGCAGCAATTTGGAACGGATCCAGTTGCGGGTATAAGCATCATCAAAATTAGTTTGGTCGGTAATATGGAAAAGCCCGTTATTCAGCAAATAGGCTTCGGTTTCCGCCCGCGTAATGCATAAAAGCGGCCGCACGAGTTCCACTCCTTTTGCCAACGTACGGCGCACCGGAATGCCGGCCAGCCCTTTAATCTTGGTGCCGCGCAGAATATTTAATAAAACCGTTTCGGCTTGGTCATCCAACTGATGTCCTAAAGCTACTTTATTGGCTCCCCATTGGCGCGCGAGTTTTACAAGCGCCTCATAGCGTGCTTTGCGCGCGCCATGTTCCGGACTCAAATTAAATTTTGCGGCTACTTTTTTGGCATCTGTTTTAAGAGTTAAAAATTCGATTCCCAATTTTTTGCACAAATCCCGACAAAACCGCTGATCGGCCGACGCGGCCACGCCGCGCAGCCCATGGTGAATATGCGCCGCGGCCAACAAAAAATGTTTTTCCGACGACAAATAATGCAAAAAATGGAGCAGACAAACCGAATCAGCGCCGCCGCTAAGGCCCACTAACACCGCATCACCGCGGCCTAACAACTGGGAGGCAAAAGCGCGCATACGCGGCAGAACAGATGCATTAAAGCTTTTTTTTGTCATATAAAAAAGTATAATAAATTAAGTACAGGGATTAAAACGCGTATGAAAAAAAGAATTTTAATTGTAGAAGATGAAGCCAGCATTATTGATTTGCTTACTTTGGTATTGACCCGCGAAGGATACGAAGTGTACTCCTGCCAAACGGGCCGCGACGCGGTTGCCATGATGAAAAAAGTGCATCCCCATTTGGTTATTTTAGATGTGATGCTTCCGGGTTTAGATGGAGCAAGCATTGTAAAAATTATGATGGAGGACGAAACCCTGTCCTCTACGCCGGTTATTGTTACGTCCGCCTTGGTGGAATCGGAAAAAATGTTTCTTACCTATCCGCAAGTCAAAGCGTTCTGCTCCAAGCCGTTTGCGCTGACCGATTTCCTCGCCAAAGCCAAACAAGCTTTAGGCGACTAGCAACATTAAATCCCATAAAAATGCCCGTTTATAACACGGGCATTTTTTATCGGCAACTAGAAAGTTTAAAACGACTTGCAGCCTATAGCATAGTATTTCCAGAAACAAGCAATCAATTCTTCCAACAAAAGTTCCCTGCTTATTTCGCTTCCTACCCACTGTTTTAAGCAGGCCTGTGGTTCTTTTCCGGAGCAAGGAACCCGGTTGTTTACATTCAATCCAACGCCCACCAACGCAAATTCGTTTCCCGGTTCAAAAAACGTTTCCGCCAAAACGCCCGCTATCTTTTTCCACTTCCGGTTTTTCATATCCCACGCGAAAACGGCATGAGAATCTTTCACGTTGGTTTTGATACCAAAAATCGATGTAACCGTTTCCGCTACGGCCTGTGCCGTTTGTCCGGCCATGTCCTGAGCGCACACGCCGCTGTGTTCCGGCCGCAAAATAAGCGTGAAATAAATTCCGCCTGCGGCCGCATGGAACCGGCTGCCGTCTTGCCGGCGCGCGGCCGTTTGCGCGTTCGCCAACAGCATGGTCCCTTCGGGCTCGTCGCGGCGCGCCAATTCTAAGGCCATGTCCTGCGTGCTCGGCACCATTTCCAGCCCGATTACTTTTTGAATTTTCTTTAAAGGAACTTTTATTTCTTCCATATTCATATTCTACCAATTTATGATTTTCTGCCCCGCCGCGAAGCGTTTCCTTTCTTTTCTCCCACGCCCTTTACCCGCATCTGCCGGATTTCAAATAACCGGTCGCGCAGTTCGGCGGCGAGCTCGAAGTTCAACGCTTCAGCGGCTTGAAGCATTTGTTGTTCAATATCTTTTTCAACGGATTGAATATTTTGGAACGTGGGTTCCGGCAACGTTTGTTTCAAAATACCAAAAGCACTCGTTTGGGCTTGTTGTTCTAATTCTTTCAACTCCACTTCCATCTTTTGAATGGTTTTGGGCGTAATGTGATGTTCTTTATTGTACGCTTCCTGCAGTTCGCGGCGGCGGTTCATCTCGTGAAGGGCATATTTAATGGAATCGGTTTTTCGGTCGGCATATAAGATGACTTCTCCGCCCGCATTCCGCGCCGCACGACCGGAGATTTGGATAAGCGTCGTCGCATTGCGCAGGAATCCTTCGTTGTCCGCTCCCAAAATAGCCACCAATCCCACCTGCGGAATATCGATGCCTTCGCGTAACAGATTGATGCCCACCAATACGTCGAATTTTCCTTGTCGGAATTCTTTTAAAATTTCTACCCTGTCCAACGCTTCTATATCGGAATGCAGATAGCGCGTTTGGATATTTCTTTCTGTAAAAAAAGTACTCAAATCTTCCGCCGTTTTTTTCGTTAACGCCAAGACCAGTGTCCGTTCGCCGCGGTTTTTATGTTCGGTAATTTTTTCCACCAGATGGTCAATCTGGCCGGACGTGGGGTGAATATATACTTTCGGATCCACCAGCCCTGTGGGGCGAATCACTTGTTCTATGATTTGATTGCCGCATACAGTCAATTCGTACGGCCCCGGCGTGGCGGACACAAACACCGTAGCGGGCAGGAGTTTTTCAAACTCGTCGAATTTAAGCGGTCGGTTATCCAACGCAGAAGGCAGCCGGAATCCAAAGTCCACCAACATTTGTTTGCGGGCGCGGTCTCCGTTAAACATACCGCGCACCTGCGGCAAAGCCACGTGGGATTCGTCAACCATCATCAAGAATTGGTCGTAGCGTTTGAAATAATCCAACAAACACGCCGGCCGTTCCCCGGGTTTTCTGCCGTCCATATACCGGGAATAATTTTCAATGCCCGGGCAGAACCCCGCCTGCTGCAGCATTTCCAAATCATATTCCGTGCGTTGCTTTAAACGATAGGCCTCCAATTCCTTTCCCATTTGCAGCAGCTCTTTATGACGGATATCCAAATCCCGGCGGATTTGGTCAACGGCGTTTTGCGTGTCTTCGTCAGTCGCCACAAAATGTTTGGCGGGATAAATCCACGCTTCTTCCAGTTCCGCCAGCACATTACCAGTAATGGGGTGAATTTCATAAATATGGGCGATGGTTTTTCCGGCGATTTCCACCCGAATGGCATTTTGGCTGTAAGGCGTCATCACATCGGTATAAGGCCCGCGCATGCGGAAATTGCCGGAGGCAAATTCCATTTCGTCGCGGCGGTATTGAATTTTGATTAAATGAGCGGAAAGTTCGCCGCGCGTCATCCGCGCGCCTTTCTTTACATAGATGCGCATCTCACGAAAACTGTCCGGCGAGCCGATGTTATAAATACACGAAACCGACGCCACCACGATGACGTCTTTGCGCGTTAAAAGCGAAGTGGTGGCTTTCAAACGCAATTTGTCAATATGTTCGTTAACGGCGGAGTCTTTTTCGATATAAGTATCCGTCTGCGGGATATAAGCTTCCGGTTGATAATAATCATAGTAGGAAATAAAATACTCTACTGCATTTTCCGGAAAAAATTGTTTAAACTCGGCGTAAAGCTGGGCGGCCAGTACTTTATTGGGGGACAAAATAAGCGTTGGCACATTTAACCGTTCGATGACGTTAGCCATGGTAAAAGTTTTACCCGACCCGGTTACCCCCAAAAGAGTCTGACGCGTCTTCCCGGACAAAACGCCTTCGGTTAGCGCGTCAATGGCTTTGGGCTGATCGCCGGCCGGTTTAAAAGGAGAAACCAGTTTAAAACGTTCCATATTCTTATTCTGCATGATACTGAAAATAAAAAAGGGCGGACGCAGCCGCCCTTGCCACAAATGTTTACTTCACATGCGAAGCCGCATGGGTAAAAGTGGAATCCAATACCCCGGGCAGGAGCTGTGCTATTCCATCAATCATAAACTGCATGGCAATCGCACACAAAATCATGCCCATAAAACGGATCACAATCTGTGTACCGTTGGGACCGATTTTGTTGAAAATGTAACGGGACCCCACCAAACACACTCCGACAATGGCCGAACTTAAAAATAATACGCCAATCATCATCAAGGCCATGGAGAAAGTAGTCGTTTTTTCTGCATACAAAATAGCGGTGGTAATGGATCCGGGCCCAATAAACAGCGGCATCGCCACCGGCACCAGAATATGGCTTAGGCGGTTGCGCGCCTGGTCGAACGTGTTCCCCTGCGCCGCCGCGGTTTCAATACCGTGGCTTTCAAATTTACTTTTCCCCTGCAACATGCGCAGCCCTACGATGAGAATGATGATGGATCCGGCCAAACGGAACGCCGGAATGGTAATTCCAAACAAGGTTAAAATACGATTTCCAAACACAAAAAAAGAAGTCAGCAAAATAAAAATAGCAACCGCCATCATCAGTGCTACGGCTCGTTGCACTTTTGGGGTTTCATTTTCCACGTGTTCCAAGAATATCGGCACATTGCCGATCGGATTTAAAATGGACAGCATACCGATAAACGAGTTTACCAACAGTCCCCAATCCATATTCAAAAATCTCCTTAAATGAAAAATTGCCTGCTAAAAAGCAGACAGTTTAACGCTATATAGATAGTATATAAAAAAATACAAATATACCCAACCCTTTCCCCCCGCTCGTATAGCAAGGTTTGCAAAAACCCCGGTTGCCCGGGGTTCTAAATGGTGGGCAGTACAGACTTTGCCTTCAAGTCCTTCCGCTGACGCTCCAGGCTCGCAGGCCCGCCTCGCGGTGCTCGCCTTGGCTTTGCCAAACTCGCACATCGCTGCGGCTTTCAAATCCTGCCGCGCACCCAGCAGTGGGTGCGCTTCCTGCCTTGTAAAAAACCCCGGTTGCCCGGGGTTCTAAATGGTGGGCAGTACAGGATTTGAACCTGTGACCTTCCGCGTGTGAGGCGGACGCGCTACCACTGCGCCAACTGCCC
>CALVFE010000032.1 GCA_944326765.1 uncultured Elusimicrobiales bacterium
AGGCCACACTGTTTGAGCAATGCCGCGCTATCTAAAAAGGAAGCCTTTTTCCGCTTGTGCCGTTACTGTTGCTGTTGTTGTTGTCGTTTAACCGCCCCTTTGTCCCGTCTATAAAAAGCGTTTTAAACGGATTAGGAATTTTATTTGTTTGAGCGCAGTATGCGCGAGTTGTAAAATTCCTCGTTTAAAACTGCTTTTTATGGGACTCTGGGGCGGACATTTTTTGGTACTTTTTTGTGTCTAAAAAAGTAGCAGTAAGTTGATTTCCCGCTTGGAAGTAATTTTTATAGGACACGGGACGGACGCTTTTTGGTACTTTTTCTGCCGCCGGGAAAAATATCCCTTTGCCGGGGGGCAGACACTCTATGCCCGTTAGCGCAACTAGTGGAATCGCCCGCTTAGGTTATGTTGTCCTACACCAAAACGGCTTTTCGGGCGGGAAAAGGCTAACAGTTCCATTACCGCCCGGCAGCTTTAGGCACAAAAAAGGAACGGGATCTCCGTTCCTTTTTAAACCGTATGTACGGCAGAATATTTCAGTTAACGGCATCATAACCGGCCTGCAAGGCTTTTTTATTCAGCTCCAGCATTTCCGGTTTGGCGCGTTTATACACTTTCTTCATGGCATGTTCTACGCTTTGCAGCGCTACTGCGCCGGTTTTTTTAATAAAAGCACCCAACGCTACCAAGTTGGCAATACGATCCATTCCCAGCTCTTCTGCAATTTTATTGCACGGCACGCACACCACCGTAATATCGGTGCGGGTTGGGCGGGAATTAATCAGCGAACTGTTGATAATCATCAGCCCGCCTTTTTTGAGGAGCGGCTCAAACTTAGGAAGCGAAGGCTCGTTCATCACGATAACCGTATCGGGTGCAGACACGATCGGCGTATAGACTTCCCCATCAGATACCACAACCGAACAGTTCGCTGTTCCCCCGCGCATTTCCGGCCCGTAAGAAGGCAGCCAGCTGGCATTTTTTTTGTCTTCCACCCCCGCTTGCGCCAGCAGGATACCGGCTGAAATAACGCCCTGTCCGCCGAATCCGGCAATTCTAATTCCTTGATACATTATTTGCCTCCCTCGTCTTTAAAGACGCCCAGCGGATATTGCGGCATCATTTTGGTGCGCACAAATTCCAACGCCTGCGGCACGCTGGCATACCAGTTGGTCGGGCATTGGGAAAGCACTTCCACCATAGAAAAACCGACTCCGTTCAGCTGGTTTTCAAAGGCTTTTTTAATCGCCTTTTTGGCCAGCATCACGTGTTGGGGGGAATCCACCGCCACGCGTTCCAAGTATTTTGCGCCGGTAATTTGTGCCAGCATTTCGCACATATTGATCGGCCAACCCTGCAGTTTCGGGTCGCGCCCTTTCGGCGCGGTGGTAGCCACTTGGCCGACCAAGGTGGTCGGCGCCATTTGGCCGCCGGTCATTCCGTAAATGGCGTTATTGATAAAAATAACGGTGATGTTTTCGCTGCGTACGGCGGCGTGAACAATTTCCGCCATACCGATTGACGCCAAGTCTCCGTCGCCCTGATACGAGAACACAATCGCTTCCGGTTTGGAGCGTTTGATCCCCGTGGCAATGGCCGGGCCGCGCCCATGTGCGCCTTGCACCATATCACAGGCGAAATAGGAATCCGCAAACACGGCACAGCCTACCGGAGCCACGCCGATGACGCGATCGGCGATTTTGAGTTCATCAAAAGTCTCCCCCATTAAACGATGCACGATGCCGTGTCCGCAGCCGGGGCAGTAATGCATCGGCAGATCGGTTAAACTGGCGGGTTTTTTAGCAATAATAGTCATACTTATTTGCCTCCCTTCAAATCGCCCTGCATACCGAGCGACGTGTCGCGTTTGCATTCAAAGCCAAAACCCGCGGCGTGTTCTTGCAAATCAAACAATCCTTCTTTCCCGCCGTTTAAAATAGAGCGCACGGCCGTAAGGATGGAATTCCCGTCCGGCTGACCGCCGGCAGGATACGCGTTTAAATAGACGGGCGTTTTGCCGTTAATCGCCAATTTAACGTCCTGTACCAGTTGCCCCAAGCTTTGTTCCACGGACAGCACGCCTTTGGCCTTGGCCGCCAGTTCCGCCAAACGTTTGGACGGGAACGGCCACAGCGTAATCGGGCGGAACAAGCCTACTTTTAACCCTTCTTCTTTGGCTTTATTCACCGCCTCCAGGCACGCGCGGGAGGAAAGCCCATACGCCACCAACAGCACATCACAATCTTCGGCTTCGCGTTCTTCCCAGCGGGGTTCGGTTTTTTCAATATAACCGTAGCGTTTGGCTCGTTCCACTACATCGGCGATTAAATTGTCTCCTTTATAAGAAAACACATTGTTTTTCTTGCGTCCGTTTTTGTGGATATCCACCGCCCAGTCAAATTTACCGAGCTTATTGGGATCTACGGGATCAAAATTGAAAGACATACTTTCCATCATCTGCCCCAAAATACCGTCCGCCAAAATCATACAAGGCATCCGGTATTTTTCGGCCAGTTCAAAACCGAGTTTGGGGAAATTGCCCAATTCTTCCACGGAGTTCGGCGCCAGAACGATCACATGATAATCGCCGTTTCCGCCGCCGCGCGTAGCTTGGAAATAATCGCCCTGCGAACCGGAAATACTGCCCAGCCCCGGGCCGCCGCGCATTACGTTGACAATCAAACACGGCAAATCGGCGCTGGCTAAATAGGTAATCCCCTCTTGCTTCAGGCTGATCCCCGGCGAAGAAGAAGACGTCATACTGCGCGTACCCGTAGAGGCTGCGCCGTACACCATATTAATGGCGGCCACTTCACTTTCGGCTTGTACAAAAGCGCCGCCCGCATCGGCCATATAAGCCGACATATATTCCGGCACTTCATTTTGCGGCGTAATCGGATATCCGGCAAAGAAACGCGCCCCGGCGCGGATCGCGCCTTCGGCCAAAGCCTCATTGCCTTTTCTTAATGTTTTTTCGGTCATAGCTAAAATCCTTAAATTAGTCTTTAATTACCGTAATGGCAATATCGGGGCACATCATATAGCACATCGCACATCCGATACAATTTTCCGGATGCTGCATCTCGGCGGGGAAATACCCCTTTTTACTGATGGTGCTGGATTTGCCCAAGCATTTTTTTGGGCAGGCATTAACGCACAGGTAGCAGGCTTTGCACTTGTTGGCGTCCACTTCAATTCTTGGCATAATTCTCCTGTGGGTCCGGGGGTTTAGCCGGAACAACCCATGTATAAAGTATATGTCTTTTACCGGCGCAAGCGCAATAATCAAAAAGTTTTTGTACAATACGAAATATGACCGCAACCCCCCAAACGCAACTATACCGCAACTTATTGTTTCAGCTCCGATCCTTGCTGGAAACGGAGCGGGACTCCTTGGCTAATACGGCCAATTTTGCGGCTGTTTTATATCACGGTCTTCCCCAAATTAATTGGGTGGGTTTTTATCGGTTAACAGGCCGGGCTCTTGTATTAGGGGCTTTTCAAGGGAAGCCCGCCTGCGTGCGAATTGCATGGGGGAAAGGCGTCTGCGGAACGGCAGTCGCCCAGCGAAAAACGCTGCGCGTGCCAGATGTACACGCTTTTGCAGGGCATATCGCGTGCGACAGCGCTTCCAAAAGCGAACTCGTTATTCCCGTTTTCAAGAAAGGATCCCTGTGGGGAGTATTAGATATAGATTCCCCCGTCCCCAACCGGTTTGATGAAACGGATCAAGAAAATTTGGAACAAGCCGTTCGTCTATTAGAGGCAAATACGGATTTATAAAATAGACGTTATTTCCTCGTCGGTAACAAGTAATTTTATTGCTGAAGTTTTTTAAATTTTGTATGATAATAAAGTAATGCCGAGGTAGCTCAGTGGTAGAGCACTGGTCTGAAAAACCAGGTGTCGACAGTTCGATCCTGTCCCTCGGCATTTCTTATGGATTTTAAAAACCCCGCTTAAAAGCGGGGTTTTTAATTTTTAATGAGCGGAAAAAGAACTTACTAAAGAATTTCTGATGTATTGCTGAGCCAGCAATTTGCGTTGCTCCGATAAACCGGCAGACGCATAAGTAAACAGCAGCTTATATAACTTCGGCATATTGCCGCGCTGATAAACACTCTTTAAAATTTTTTCTTGTTCTTCGGAAAATTTCACTGCGCCGGGATTTAAGTGATAGGTCTTTAAATACAACAAATAAGACGTCATCATTTCTTCCAATATTTCATTCTCCTTAAACAGCTGCACCAGATAAGAATTAGTCAAATTTACGGCATTATCCGGATAGGCTTCTAAAAACTCCACTAATAATTTTTTGTTTTTCGTAATTTTTCCTAAATTTTCGATTGGAAGCTGATTAAAGGTAATAAACGGCACCTCTTTGCTTTTCTGCAGTTCTTTCCAGAGGTTCTGTCTAAATTGATTAATTTCTTTTTCTCTCAAATCGGGAAATTTTCGATAGATCTCCTGCCGGATTTTACGAGCCTCTTTTACTTTATACAAAACCACCAATTTAGGTGCCATAGGGTGTTCCGATTCCCAATTCAACAAGTCTTTTCGCTGCTGCACCAACTGTTTGTATTTTTCCTGCCGCGTGGTTTCATTTTCCGCAAATCCGGCGGAAACCGTTAGAACAAAAGCCAACAATAAAAAGAAAATTTTACGCATATTTTTCCTCCCAGTGGATACCTCTCCTTCCATTATGCCATAATTGAATTATTTCTCCCAACTCCCCGACAAAAACCCAGTTCTTCAACTGGGTTTTGATACTAAAATTATCTTAACTGTATCAAGGCAAAATGCAGGTACTCCGTTTCCGGCATACCAATTAGAACGGGGTGATCTTTGGCCTGACCACGCAACTCCACCAACACCGCCTTGCGCCCGGACTTGCTGACGCCTTGGCGGATAATATCCACAAACAGTTCGCGTGAAATGTGGTGGGAACAAGTGGAAAAGGCCAGATATCCGCCTTCTTTAATACCTTCCAGCGCCATTTTAACAAGCTTTACATACAGCCCCACGGCCTGCGGCAGCGCTTTGCGGCTTTTGACAAACGCCGGAGGATCCAATAAAACCATATCCGGCTGGTCGGGCAGTTCGCCTTTTTTCATCGCGGAAAGCAGCCGCTCGGCGTCGTCACGGTGGAAAACCGCCGTATCCGACACGCCGTTAAGTTCGGCGTTTTTCTTGGCCCATTCCACCGCGGCGGCGGAGGAATCGCACCCCCACACCTGATTTGCCCCGGACAAAGCGGCCGTAATGCCGAAAGACCCGATATAGGAATATAAGTCCAGCACCAATTTGTCTTTGAAATAGGGTTTTAAGAATTCACGGTTTTCGCGCTGGTCAAAATAAAACCCCGTTTTTTGCCCGCCGCGCAGCGGCACCATATATTTAACTTTATTTTCTTCAATTTCCACCGCTTCCGGCACTTCGCCGATGATTTCGGGCGTATTGGTCAATCCTTCCAACGTGCGGAAGGAGCTGTCGTTTTTATAATAAATTCCTTTGGGCTTAAAAATTTTCTGTACGGCTTTGGTAATTTCGGGTTTTAACTTTTCCATACCGGCCGTCAGCACGTCGATGACAAGTATATCCCCATAACGGTCAATTACCAGGCCGGGCATATTGTCAGCTTCGCCATAACACATGCGCCCGTATTTGCGCACGCCGATTTCCTTGCGGTAGGTATAGGCATTGTCTATATTTTCAAAAATAAAATTTTCCGGCAAATTCCCATCGCCTTTCATTAAAAGCCGCACGGCAATTAAACTGTGTGGATTAAAGAATCCGATTCCCACCTGTTTGCCTTCGTGGCTCACCACACGCACCAGCGTACCGGGTTCAATAGAAGTATCCAGCCCGTCAATTTCATTAGAGAAAACCCACCAGTGCCCGGCTTGCAGGCGTCTTTCTTCTTTGGCTTTAAGTTTAATTTCGGTCATACAGTATTAAGTCCTTTAGGTTTATTTGCCCGGTTCTTCCAGATCGGAAAACGGAATTTTCGCAGCGCAAAGCGGGCATTCCTTTGCCGAAAAAGTCTGCATGGGATAAGACAACAATGCCCGCAGCGGTACCGTCAGCGGCAAATATCCCATAGAACGATCCACAATTACTCCTACGCCAATCACATTGCCACCTCTTTTTCCAACCAGCTCAATGGCTTTGTTGATTTTGCGCCCGGAAACGGCTACGTCATCTACAATTAAAACCTGTTCTCCTTCGTTGATTGTAAAATTATGTTTTAAAAGCATTTCGCCGTCATCGCCGCGGGAGGCGAAAATGGCGCGTACGCCGCGGGCACGCGCCACTTCCTGCGCCAACACGGAATCGGAAGGCGTAAGCGCCATAATTACGTCTGCTTTTTTGATAAATTTATCCGACAGCGCACCGGCTATACGCTGAGCCAGATGCGGATGCTGCATCAACAAAGACGTCTGAATATACGTCTGGCTGTGAAAGCCGGAAGGCATTACAAAATGTCCTTCTAAAATAGCGCCGTGTTCTTGCAGCAGGCAAAGCACGTCGATGTTATTTCTTGGCATGGAAATCTCCTTGGATAAATTCCTGAGCGGCCTTAAAACTGGTACTCAGCCCCTGTTCCTGAGCGATGCGAATGGTCTGGCCGGTTTTCTTGGCGCGAATCATTTCCAGTTTGGGTTTAAGCATAGAAGAAGACACCCGAAACGCCAAGGCCGGATTGCCCGATTCGTCCGTTAAATTTTCCGCCAGTGCACCGGAGCGCGAGGTATTATTAAACATCGTCCATATAATAATATCAAAATTTTCATTTACCCAATCCGTCCAACCGCTGACGGCGGCCGAAATGGTGGGCCCCACAGTATAAGCGTTGTTAATCTGCATACGCCCCTTATCAAAATCCACCGATATTGCCATATCGTTAAAAGGAACATCTTTAAGCACTTGCCCCACTTTGAAACTCCCGGCGCGTTCCATACGGTGCATCATAATAAACGGCTGGAAAGTAATATTGAGCGCTTGTTGTTCTTCCGCCAGTTTTTCCATCTGGTGAATAACCCCCCCTTCCAGCCGTGCTTCCAACGGCCCGGAAAGATTTTGCATTCCGGCCGTCATGCCGGTGAAATCGAATTCAGCACTAAATCGATTGCCCGAAAGCACCTGTGTAGAGAAAGTGTCAGCCGTCAAATTGCCGGCGAAGTTAGGCATAAATTTGGGCAAACGGTCGCGGAAATTACGCAGCCAAGCCAAATCTCCCTCCACGGGCTCTTTAAATTTGGCGCCGTTTTTAAGAAGCGGCGTAATTACCGTAACAAAATCTTTAACGGTGCCGATAAATGCCACGGGATCCAAATCCTTCCAATAAATGGAGGTGCGTATTTTGCGGCGGGCGCTTTTCAAGTTGTTAACCGACAGGCTTAACTTAAACGGCACGCCGTTAAGCTCGGTAGAGGCGATGTAGGCATACAAATTGCCTTTGCGCCAGCTGGCGCTCAAATCAAGCTTGTCAAAAACCGATTTGTTGACGGTTACTTTTCCCGCAGTCGTGCGGGCATACAGATCGGTAAAATTCTGTTTGGCCTGAAATTCGCCGCTTATGCCACTGGCTTTAAATCCGTAGAACAGCCCCGAAACATTCTTTCCCTCGGCCGTCAACAACGGCAGGGTATATTTTCCATCTTGGCGCAGCACCTGTGCGGAAAAGGAAGCCTGCCCGGTTAAATTATATTTTCCAATATCGGGATAATATGCATTTTTGCCAGCCAAATTAAACAATTGAGTAGAACCTTGTAAGTTGACCGTAAAAGGCGTTTGGGTAAAATCCAAATTTCCGGAAATATTGGCTTTGATATCCGCCGCCGACACCGTTACCTGGTTTAATTTTAATAAGCGATATCCATTATCCAGTCTGCCCTGAGCCGTAATTTCAGATTTAGGCAGAGAAAAATTCAATTCCTTCGTATGAAACAGCGACAAATCTTTGCTTTCAAAAGCGGGCACGCTGGCTTTGATATTAAAATACGGCGTACGCAAATTATCCAAATCAATCAACAAATCGACGGGTTTTTGAAACAAAAAAACTTGCGTGCGCAAACTGCGCAAGGCGAAATTACTCCAATTAAAATTGGCGAAATTCACATGTCCGGCGCCTTTAATTTCCATATCGGAGATGTTATCCCCCCACTTATTGCGCAACACCATTTCCGCTTGAAAGCGGGATAACTCATTGAACCGCAGCCGTTCGAAATGCAGATTAAGCCCGTAGATGGCGTGCGATACGCCCGAGGCTAAATCCTTATAACTAAACACTCCGTTATGCACCGACCAGTCTTCCACGCTTACGGCGAGTTTTCTTCCCGTCAATTCGCTGGTATAAAAGGATTTTTCTTTCGGCGTTTGTATTTGCGGCATATTATAGGTACCGTCTGTTTGCCGCACTACGTTAAAACGCGGGGAATTTAAGGAAACTTCGTCAATTACCAACTGTTGGTCAAACAGCGGCAACAATTTAAATTGCAGCGTAACCGACTCGGCAGACAACAACGGATACCCCGGCGCCCCTTCGGTATCCAACACCGAAAACCCCTTGAGTTCCACGGTATTAATAAATTTTAAATCCAACGAAGAGATGATAACCGGCCTATCGAGCCGTTTTTGCAGTTCTTCGGTAATGATTTCACTGATATGCTGGGCATTAAAAGTTTTTAGAAAAACAAGCCATAATCCCGCCGCGATCAACAGCAAGAGCATGACGGCAAACAGCACCGTGCGCAAGCTTAACACCAGGCACGATTTAAAAAACCGCCAGATCCATGACCAAAAGCCTTTTTGCTTTTTATTTTTTTTACTCATTTGCTATGCTGCGTTTATCGCTTTCTCCAATATATAGTTTACTATAATTCGCCATATATTGACGGTTCCCCGTAACACATTTTTACCGGCCACAATCAACGAAACCGTTTCTGGAAAAAGCGCCTTTAACACCAGCGCCAGCACGATTAAATTCGCCAGTGTAATCATCACAACGGAGAAAACTTTTCCACCCGCCAACTTTAAATCGGGCTGGTCGGCTTCAAACAACGTCTTAAACGTTTGGATAAAATGAAACGCCGTAAAAAACCCGATAACAAACAAAAACACCTGCCGGTAAGGGGATACGTCTATAAACAAATCGGTGATAACATATATAAGCGCGGCGGCAATCACATAGGTCGGCACAAAATAAGGCGCCAGCACCACAAAAGCGTTGCAGCTGTCCATTTTCACATATCCGCTGTCTTGCCCGACGGATACGTCCTTAATCCGACAGCCGCACAACAACGCCGCCAAGGCATGCGTCATCTCGTGCGCAAATACATACGGCCGCGAAAAATTATAAAACCCATAATGAATTCCGCCGTAAACCACCAATCCGGCTATAAAACTGACCGCCGCCGACCACTGCCCAAAAACAGCCAGCAAGATCCGCACCGTTTCGGCAAACGTCAAAACCGCCGTCGGCAAAAGCAAAAGAGCAATGAGCAGTTTAAGCAAGCGAATCATCAAAATTTCTCCGTCCATGCGTCTGTTGCATATTGTTTCTGAGCCAATTCGCTGGCTTGTGCAAGCATTTTTTCAGAAGCTCTCTGCGGGCGCAAGTCCGCCGCCAAGTAGCTCCGTACCGCCGCAATAACCGCCTGTTTGTAGGCGGGATTCTGCCGTGCTTGCGGCACTTGCAACGATCCTTGGTACAAGACTGTATCTCCAAAACGGCGCAGCGCGCCGCCTAAAATTTTATGACCGTTCTCCGCCAGCAAATCATTTTCCACCGGATTAGAAAAACACGCGCTTGCCGTATGGTTTACGCTGGGAGCATAGGCCGAAGACGGAAGATTTTTATCAAAGATCTGCCCTTTTTCGCCCAGCCGGCTTAACTGTGCATGTATGTGCGCGTGAAAATTTTTATAAATATCCGCCGGACGCCCCGCCGCTGAAAACACCAACGAAAACGTTAAATCCCCTTCGTGGAATACGATACCGCCCCCCGTCGGTCGGCGGGCGTATTGACCTGTAAAATTTCGTTCCGCCAGCGCGCGGCGCACCTCGCTTATAAATTGGGCATACCCGAACGTTACCGCATCGCCCGCCGTCCAGCGATAAAACCGCAGGGTAATCTCATGCGGCCGCGAGCGAACGACGCATTCGTCCAACGCCATTTGTTCAAATACGTTCATCGCGGGGGAAGATAACAAAATATCCATATTTTCAGCGGCCTCCGCCCAGAAGAACGGAGGCCGTACGTTATAAATTTTCAGCCGCTGTTTTTTGCGTTCCTTTTACGCGGATAGTTAACAATTACCATCGCAAATTGGGTTCGCGGGCGGCGGAAACTTCGTCAATGCGGCACACGCATTGGCTGTGCGGCGCGTCTTTTACGGTTTGCGGCTCGGTCTGGATTTCGTTATAAATTTTTTCCATCACCGCCACAAACGCGTCCAACATTTGTTTGCTTTCGGTTTCCGTGGGTTCCACCATCATCGCTTCCGGCACAATCAGCGGGAAGTAAATGGTGGGAGCGTAAAACCCGTAATCCAACAAGCGTTTGGCAATATCAGACGTATGCACGCCGTTCATCTCGGCCGGATGAATGCTCAGCACGCACTCGTGCATACAAGCACAGTCAAAGAACGCATTGAATTTTCCTTTTAAAGCCGCGCGCACGTAATTGGCGTTTAAAACGGCATTTTCGGCAATTTCTTTAAACGTATTGTCGTCAAACTGCCGCAGGTAACAATATCCGCGCAGGCAGACGGCAACGTTTCCGTAAAACGCTTTCATCTTGCCTAAACTTTTAGACATTTTGCCGCTCAGCGTATATTTCCCGTTTTTGCATTCCACGATGGGTTTAGGCAAAAACGGCGCGACGTGCGCGGCCGCCCCCACCGGGCCTGCCCCCGGGCCGCCGCCGCCGTGCGGCGCGGCAAAACTTTTATGCACGTTTAAGTGCATCAAATCCGCTCCCAGATCGGCCGGTTTAACAAGCCCCGCCAAAGCGTTAAAATTAGCCCCGTCCAAATAAAATAACGCCCCCGCCTTATGTACCATATCGGCGATTTCGCGGATATCTTTTTCAAACAGTCCCACCGTATTGGGAACTGTAAGCATTACAACGGCCGTTTTGTCCGAAAGCGCATTTTGCAACGCTCCTTTATCCACGCATCCGTCGGCGGCGGATTTAATATTAATGACCGTGTATCCCGCCATATTAGCCGTAGCCGGGTTGGTGCCGTGCGCCGTATCGGGCACGATGACTTCCGTGCGTTTAAAATCTTTCCGTGCGTCGTGATAAGCGCGCGCCGTTAAAATACCCGTCAGCTCTCCCTGCGCACCGGCGGCCGGCTGCAGCGTAAACGCCGCCAGCCCCGTTACTTTCTTAAGCAGTTCCTGGAAGTCGTACATCATTTTCAACGTTCCCTGTACCGCCGATTCGGGAGCAAAAGGATGCATTTGAGTAAATCCGTCCAACGAGCTGAGCAACTCATACGCTTTGGGATTATACTTCATCGTACAAGAACCCAGCGGATAAAATTCGCCGTCTAGGCAATAGTTGAGTTCGGAAAGCCGCGTAAAATGGCGTACCGTTTCAAACTCGGAAAGCTCCGGCAGTTTGGGCGCCGTTCTGCGCAGATATCCTTCCGGCAAATAAGCCGACGCCGGTTTTTGGGCGGTTTCAAACCGCACGCCGCGCCGGCCGGGGCGGGATTTTTCCAAGGAAAGCTGATTGTGTGTTAAAATCGTTTCCATCTTAAATACCCCCCAGCGCATCGGCATACGCCTGCAAATCCGCCGCGGTTTTGGTTTCCGTAGCACAGACGAGCAGGCAGTTTTCCAAGCCTTTAAAATCAGCGCCCAGCGCATATCCGGCGCTGATGCCTTTTTTGGCCAGTTTTTTAATGACTTGCTTGGCCGGAATCGGACATTCCACTACAAACTCATTAAAGAACGGAGCCGTAAATTTTACTTTAAATCCCGGAATTTTACTCACTAAATCCGCCAGCTGATGGGCGCGTTCCAAATTCAGTCCGGCGACTTCTTGCAATCCTTTCGGACCCAAGAGCGTCAGATAAATGACCGCGTTTAACGCACACAGCGCTTCGTTGGAACAAATGTTGGAAGAAGCTTTTTCGCGGCGGATATGCTGCTCGCGCGCTTGAAGCGTCAACACAAAGGCGCGGCGTCCGTTTTTGTCTTTGGCAATGCCCACTATGCGTCCCGGCAACTGACGCATATACATTTTTTTCGCCGTCATAATGCCCAGCCCCGGCCCGCCGAAGTTCATGGCGTTTCCCAAGGGCTGCCCTTCGGCTACGGCAAAATCGGCATTGTACGATCCCGGCGTTTGCACAACGCCCAACGAAACCGGATTGACCAGCGCCGTTAACAGCGCCCCCGCCTGATGCACGCGGGCGGAAACTTCGTCCGCGCGTTCCAAACAGCCCAAAAAGTTCGGTGTCGCCAACACGAAACAAGCGGTTTTATCGGACAGATTTTTGGAAAGCGCGTCCAAATCAAGAGTACCGTCTGCGCCAACAGGGGACTCTTTTACGCGGACGCCTTCCTGATGGCGTACATACGTTTTAAGCACTTCTTTGTAATGCGGGTGAAGTGCGGCGGAAATCAAAATTTCTTTGCGCCCCGTAATACGCAAGCACGCCAGCGCAGCTTCCGCCAACGCGGTAGCGCCGTCGTAATGGGAAGCGGTCGCCACATCCATATCAAACAGCGAGCAAACGCAGCTTTGAAATTCATAAATCGTTTGCAGCGTGCCTTGGCTGGCTTCGGCTTGGTAAGGCGTGTAGGCGGTTAAAAATTCGCCGCGCGACGAAAGCGCTCCCACCGCCGCCGGAATAAAATGTTCATAAACGCCCGCCCCGATAAAATTTTTGAGCGGCTGATTGCGAGCCGCCAGCGCGCGCACATGGGCGGAAAGTTCCTGCTCCGTCAGCGCTTTGGGCAGGCCCAAGGCAGGATACAAAAGCTCCTGCGGAATTTTTGAAAGCAGTTCTTTGACCGAGGAAACGCCGATTTTTTGAAGCATTTCTTCGCGGTCTTGGGAAGTGTGAGGAATAAACATAATAGAAAAAGTCCTTGCGAAAATCCCCCGCTTACGCGGGGGATAAGTAAAAAATCCGCTTATTTGCCCAGGGTGGCTTTATAAGCGTTCAGATCCAACAGATTTTCGTATTCGGCCGGCGCGGTCATTTTAATCTTAAACAACCAGCCGTTGCCGTGCGGTTCGCGGTTGACAAGCGCCGGGTCGTTGGCGAGTGCGGTGTTTACTTCCACCACTTCGCCGCTGACGGGCGCATAGATTTCGGAAGCGGATTTGACCGACTCAATCACACAGCAGTTTTGTCCGGCCGTTACCTGCTGGCCTACTTTGGGAAGATCTACAAAAACGATATCGCTGATTTCTTCCTGGGCGTGATTGCTGATGCCCACGGTGGCGATGTCGCCTTCCATATGAGCCCATTCGTGTGTTTTGGCAAAACGGCAATTTTCTTCGGTATGCATAATTATCTCCTTTCGGTTAAACCCGGTTTTTATAAAAGGGTGTTTTGACTACTTCGGCTTTGGCGCGTTTGCCGTGGATTTCTATTTCCACTTCCGTCCCCGGCACAGCCGCATCCGCCGCCAGATAGCCGACGGCAATTCCTTTAAACAACGGTGAAAATGTGCCGCTGGTCAGAACGCCTTTTTCTTCCGCGCCCGCAAACACTTTGCATCCGGCACGCGGTACGCCGGGGCTTTTAAGCACAAAGCCGGTCAGTTTCTCCTTTACCCCCTGTGCCTTCTGCGCCGCCAGCGCGTCTTTTCCCACAAAATTCTCTTTGGCCAGTTTAACCACCCAACCGCAAGATGCTTCATACGGCGTGCGGGTCTGGTCGGCGTCAGCGCCGTTGAGCAGATATCCGGCCTCCAGCCGCAGCACGTCGCGCGCGCCCAAGCCGCACGGCTTTACGCCCTGCGCCAAAAGCGCGTTCCACAACGCTTCAATCTGGGCGTTGGGCAGCATAATTTCCACGCCGTCCTCGCCGGTGTATCCGGTGCGCGTCAGATAGCCTTTTGCGCCAAAAAGTTCAATTTCAATGATATGAAAACGCGCCACGTCTTTGACTTGCGGCAACAGCTTGGTCACTTGTTCCAATGCCTGCGGCCCTTGCACGGCAAGCATAGCCCATTGGGCGCTTTCGTTACGAACGGTAACATCAAATTTTTGGGCTTGTTTTTCAAACCAAGCAAAATCTTCCGCCACACAGGCGGCATTGACAACCACCAAAAACTTTTCCGGCGTTAAACAAAACGAAATGGCATCGTCAATAATCGTGCCTTTTTCGGTCAGAATATGGGAATATACGCCCGCGCCCGGTTCGTTTTTAATGTTATTGCAATTGACGTATTGTAAAAAAGGCCAAGCGTCTTTTCCTTCCACAAAAATCTGACCCATATGGGAAACGTCAAACATGCCGGCGTTTTCGCGCACGGCTTTGTGTTCGGCAATAATACCTTCAAACTGTACGGGCAGCAGCCACCCGTGGAAATCTACCATCTTCCCGCCGGCTTTTTCGCAAGCGGCGCAAAGAGGGGTTTTTTGTAAATCGGTCTGGTTCACAGGACTCCTCCAAAACTATACGACCATTGTATAAAATTTGACCGTTTTTTATACAATATATATATGGCAGATACCCAAAGCGTCATCAGCGACGTAAAACTGTTTATAGAACGGCTCAAAAAAGAGCTGCCCGAAGTGTTCGGCCAGCCGGACGCCAAACCGGGCGCAGCGGCCGCAGATACCGCTTCCGCGCCCGAAGGCAATAAAGTGCTTTATAACGGGGACTTGTTGGAAGCCCGTATGTATCTAACGCCCGACCAGGAAGAAGGCGTCGCTTTTGACGGCACGGTTTTCCATATTTACCTGCACACCAAAGACTCCGATCCCGCCGCCCTGGTTACCGAGTGGCTGCGCAACAAGGCCAACGAAACCTTAAAAGCCAAAACCAAAGAATGGGCAGAAAAGATTGGCGTAGAATACAATAATATCGTTATTAAAGACCAAAAAACCTGCTGGGCCAGCTGTTCCGGCAAGAAAAACATTAATTATTCGTACCGTATTGTCAAAATGCCGCTGGCCGTGCAGGATTATTTAATGATTCACGAACTCTGTCATTTGGTGCATATGAACCACGGACAGGAATACTGGCAGTTGGTGGCGCAATACAGCCCCGATTACAAAAGTCACCGTCGGTGGTTAAATGAAAACAAAGGTTCTGTTTTTGCGGAGGTAGAACTTGCCTATCGGGAAGAACCGGAAGAACAACCGAAAGAAAATAAGATCTCGGCCGCTCCGTCCGAACCAGATTCGCCGCCCAATGAAGCTTCCCCCCGAGAAGAAAACCATTAATTTACCCCCGGCATAAAACCGGGGTTTTTTACGCTTCCAAAAAACCGCCGGCAATCAATACCGGCGGCTTATAGGAGACCCCCTCGTCCCTGGCTTGAGGAGAGGAAGTTTACTTATCTGGACGCAAACAACCCGTTTTGGTGTTGCGTGCGTAAAAGTACGAGCGGTTTTTCCGATACGCCCCCCCAAAAAGATACGGGCAGCCGGGAGGGAACTTCCCGCACCAAGGCAACCAGCTTTCCTTGATAAAAGAAAGGGTCGCCCACTTGCAGGGTGTTTTTCATCCCCACTATTCGGTTAGCCCGCGCCGATACTACCCCCCGACTTATAAAAAACTGCAACAATTCATC
>CALVFE010000033.1 GCA_944326765.1 uncultured Elusimicrobiales bacterium
TCAATTTTTCTTTTTCCTTCCACTTCGCTGATGGCGGTAACGGGGCAGGCGGATTCGCAAGCACCGCAGTTAATGCAAACGTCCGGGTTCACTTTATAAGCCATAATTTGAGATCTCCTGTTTGGTAAATTGGGTACTTAAATTATACAAAAAATATTTTTTCCATGCCGAAACGTAATTTTTCCGTCGGGATATTCCTCTTGCCAAGAGAAGGAGGTTGTGGTAAAATATAAAAGTAAGGAAAAACTAACTTTTATGCAAAAAGATAACTCTCGTTCACTTCATCAATTAAAACCGGGGCAGACTGCCCAAATTAAAGAAATTCAAACAGACGCCAAAATGGCTGAGAAATTGGCGGCCATGGGGATTGCGCGCGGACAATTTATTACCCGTCGGCCGGGTTCCAGCCCGGTGGTGGTCAGCGTGTCCGGCACCGAAGTGGCCATCGGCCGCGAAACGGCCAAAAAAATTCTTGTCGCCGCTAAGAAAAATACTTTTCTCCTGGCGGGGAATCCCAATGTGGGCAAAAGTCTTATTTTTTCGCGCTTAACGGGAATTGGGATTATTTCTTCCAATTTTCCGGGTACTACTGTGGGGCTGAACTACGGGCAAACGCAGTTTGACGGCGAGCCATACGATATTATTGATATTCCCGGTCTATATCGCTTAGAAGAAGAATGGCTGATTGAGGGGCGTAAACGTAATTTATTTAAAGAATTAGAGTATGATTTCATTGTCTGTGTCGCGGACGCTTCGCACTTGGAACGTAATTTGTATTTCCTGCTGGAAATTATGCAGCTTAAAAAACCGGTTATCTTGTTGCTTAATAAATTTGACGAAGCCCAGCGAAAAGGGATTCAAATCGATGTCAAACAATTGGGAAAATTATTGGGTATCCCCGTTATTGCGGCGGTGGCTACCACCGGCGAAGGGTTAAAAGATTTGGCGTTTGAGGCTTCCCGCATAGCTTCACGCAAAATGCCGGAAAGCTCGTTTGTGGTTCCCCCCACTCCGGAGGGAAAGTGGCACGCCATCGGGCATATTATTCATAAGGTACAAACCGTTAAACACAAACACGCTTCTTTTTGGGAAAAACTCCAAGGCTGGGCCACTACCCCCGCCACAGGGCTTCCGATTGCATTGGCTGTGCTGGTAGTATCCTTCTTTTTGGTTCGTTTTGTGGGTGAAAATTTAATCGCTTTGTTAGATCCCTTATACGAAAATTACTATGTGCCGTTTTTAGAACGCCTGTTGGCTCCTATCAAAGATAACGTTCTGGGAATGATGTTATTGGGCGACGGCGGCCTAAAATACTTTGGAGTGCTGACGGACGGATTGCATATTGCGTTGATTGAAGTAATGTCCTATGTGTTGGCATTTTATGCGTTGATGGGTTTTTTGGGCGATTTGGGGTATCTGCCCCGATTGGCGGTTTTATTGGATAGTTTGCTGCATAGAATCGGTTTGCACGGCTACGGCTCGCTGCCGATTATGTTGGGGTTTGGCTGTAAAGTGCCTGCCGTAATGGGCATTCGCGTATTGGAAACCCGGCGGGAACGAATCATCGCGCTGGCGCTTATTTTAGTGTTGGCGCCTTGTATTTCTCAAACGGCGATGATTATCTCCATTCTCTCTCCTTACGGGCTGAAATATATGTTAATTGTATTTTTTGCTTTGTTTGTCAACGGAATTTTAGCCGGTACGGTGCTCAATAAATTAATGAAAGGCGAAACGCCCGAATTATTTATGGAAATTCCTTCTTGGCAGATCCCGCAAATCCGGCCGTTGCTGCGGAAATTGTGGATTCGAATGAAAGAATATCTGGGCGATGCGCTGCCGCTGATTTTATTTGGAGTATTGTTTGTGGATTTAATGCAGCTTTCCGGCCTGACGGATTGGATTGCTAAATTGGCGCGCTATCCGGTAGAGTTTATTTTGGGGCTTCCGGCTGAAACAACGCCTTTGTTGATTCTGGGCTTTTTGCGCAAAGATGTGTCTATCGGGTTGTTGAAGCCGTTTAACCTGTCTGCGCCGGAATTAGTGGTGGCGTGCGTGTTTATGGCGATGTACCTGCCTTGTGTGGCGACTTTCTTTGTAATGCTGCGCGAGAGCGGCTGGAAGGATACGCTGAAAGTGATTGCTTTGACGCTTTCGCTTTCTTTCCTGACGGCATTCGTGCTGCGGTTGATTTTAATGTAATCGAAGGCGTTTAAAGAGCCGGAGCGATATTGTCGCTCCGGCTTTTTTGGTCATGGGAATGCCCAAGTAATTTTAACTTAATTATAGCTGCCAATACGGCCGATATCCACCGGTACGGGAATTTCTGCTCCCATCGGGCCTTCAAAATACATAGTCCCCGTTAAATGATAATCCAAGGTGCCGCTTCCCATACTGATAAGCCCTAATAATTTGCTATTAAACGCAGTCATCGGTACGTTTAGCTTAGCTTTTGTGTTTTTGGTGGAATTGGGTTCTATGGTCATTTCGTTTAATATAACGTCGGCCATTTTTTCTTCATTTACAGTCAGTTCCCCCTCAAACCGTTTCAGCGAGGCCGCTTCCCTGCGGTTCATATTCGTGATGGCGATAATCACATCAAAATCAAAAGAGGTTAAATTATAGTTAGTGAGTTCTACGCTTTTTAACGCAAATTTACAATTAGCCATATTTTCCGCTTCATCAACAGAAGCGCAGGCAGTTAATAAGGCAACCGCTGTAATCAATAAAAAAAGTTTTTTCATGAAACCTCCGAAGTCTAAGGATAATAAATTGTATAATAAAATTAGACTTTTATGGAGAAATTATGAATTCTTTACAGCAAAAAATTTATAATCGTTTTGTTCGTTACGTTTCTGTAGATACCACCAGCGATCCTACCAGTTCGATTACTCCGACTACCCCCAGCCAGATTTCTTTTGCGCATACTTTGTCCCAAGAAATGAAAACGGTCGGATTTACTGAAGTGGAAGTAGATGAGTATGGCTTTGTAACCGGTCTGCTGCCGGCTAATACGAATCAAAAAGCCCCGGTAATCGGTTTTTTTGCCCATATGGATACGGTCTGTGATTTTAATGGAAAAAATATTCGCCCGCAGATTCACGCTGACTATGATGGGGGTTCAATTACAATCAATGCCGATAAAAAAATGTTTCTTTCCCCCCAAACGGATCATAATCTGAAACTATGTATCGGAGATGATATCATTACGACTGACGGGAATTCGTTGTTGGCCGGAGATGACAAAATTGGGATTGCCACCATTATGACGTTGGCAGAGTATTTGACCGAACATCCCGAAATCAAGCACGGCCCTATTAAAGCAGCCTTTACGATCGACGAAGAAACCGGTACGGGGATTACGTTTTTTGATATCGAAAAATTTGGGGCGGATTTCGCTTATACGGTAGATGGTTCTACCCTGGGTGAAATTGATTGCGGCAATTTTAATGCCGATACCGTTACCATTCATATAACCGGAAAAACCTGCCACCCTGGCTCCGCCAAGGGATTTATGGCTAATCCAGTGCGTATTGCGGCAGATATCATTTCTTCCTGGCCGGAAGACAAATTGCCGGAAACGACCGAAGGCGAGGAGGGCTTTGTCCTTTTTAAGGATATTGAGGGCGGGCTTGATAAGGCGCTTTTAAAAGGAATCGTACGCGAACACGATTTGGCGAAATTCGAGCAATTTAAAACCCTGTTGCAAGAGCTAATAGAGCAAAAACGCAAAAAGTACCCGGCCGCCAAAATTGAAATTGAATTCAAAAAACAATACCGCAATATGCGTGATATTTTAAAAGAGCGTCCGCAGGCAATGGAACTTTTAGAAGAAGCCTTGCGGGAAAACCATGTGCAATATCGTTTGACGCAGGCGCGCGGAGGAACAGACGGCGCCCAAATGACGTTGCGCGGGCTGCCCACTCCCAATATCTTTGCCGGATATGAAAATCCGCATGGTCCCTACGAATGGATTAGTATGGGCTGGGTAGAAAAAACTTTCCATATATTGGAAAGTATTGCTAAGAATGCCGTTAAATAAATGAGGCGGATCCCGTTATGCCCAGCTGCTTAGGTAGCTGGTTTTTTTGTTCAATTTTTTAAAGGAGTCTGATGGTGTGGAGTCTGAAAATAGAGCATTATTCCAACGGTTACAAAAGTATATAGAGGCAGTTTCAGCCATTTAATCCCCCCGGAATTACCGGGGGGTTGATTGGTGACAATATGTTTTATTAATACTGCACGGTAGAATTAACAGGGGCATCGACCGGAGGCAGCGCTGCTTGCGGAGCAGAAGGGGTTGCTATATTCCCGGCTTGCTGCTGTACGCCGGACGCCGGCGGTTGCGGCAACTGTACTCCGCCCGGCTGTTGCTGCGGCATAACGGCAGTTCCCTGCGCAATGGAATCCAACAAGTTTTTAGCGTCCGAAATAGTCGGATCCAGCGCTTTTGTAACCGTATTATAATTAAAACGGTATGAAATTTTAAAGCTTTGCGGATTCTCCGGCGGTACTTTAACCAAGATGGAATAATTATCCGGATCTACGGCGGTAGAAATATCCCAAGTAATCAAGTCTTTCGCAGCCGGGTGTTTCGCTACGATAAACTGTTCCAGGGTGTAACCGTTCATGAGCGGATAATTTTTCACTTCTGCTAATGTTGCTTCCATCGGATTGACAGCCGTTGGTACAGAGCCCTCCGTATAAGGCTGCTCCTCGGGTTGATTCCCCAGCATCTCTTCCATTTGCGCATTTTGTTCAGCGGTTTGCGCGGCTGTTTGGTCAGCAGAAGAAATCAAATTGAACTGCGGCGGAATCAAGTTCATAAAAGCCAACATGACATAAATCAAAGCGGCTAATATCACTGCCACGAGTGTTCCGACTACGGCCTTTGTCATTTTGCCTGACGGTTTGATATCCGCGCTCTTTAAATCATGTTGGGTATTAATATCGTCGTCCATATTATCCAAATGCAGCCGTTCGGACTGTGCCGGTTCGGGCACCATGGGGACTGTCTTAATATCTAATGTGGCACCGCGTTTGGTTTTGATGGTATTTTCCAAAATAATTTGAGACACCGTAACATCGCTGGGCGCATTAGCGGCGTCGTCGGCCGGTTTTTCAGTTTGTTTTACTGGAGAAACCATTTCCTGTACATCGGAGGAATCGTCTCCATTGGTGTCTTTAGATTCCTCGGATAAAGAATTTTCTTGAGAAGCGGAATCTAACCCGGTCAATTCTTTTGGCAGAGCGTCGCTGCCGGCTTGGGCAGGCGGTACAAAGTCCGAAATTAAGTAGGTGGAACCTTCTTTCAGTTCGATTTCCGTCAAGTCGTTGGGATTGCCCATGGGCAGCGGTTTATCCGCCGTTTGATCGCTAAACTGCGGCAAGTGAGGGTCTGCCTGTGGCATTCCCTCGCCAGTGGCTTGCGCTTGTGGTTGTTCCTCATTTCCTTGCGGCGCAATTCCAAAAAGCTGTTCCACCGACTGGTTCGATTCGTTATTCCTTTCACTGAAAGCTTCATTTAAGTCCGATTCGGTAATAATAACCCCTTCGGGTTTTTCAGTTTTGGCGCCGGGTACAAGTTCCTGCAAAGTTTCTTCTTTTTTCGGGTCTTCTGTTTCCGGAGCAACTCCTTCTTGGAAAGAATCTAAAGAAGATAAATGCGGCGTATCATCTTCTTTAGACGGTTGTTTCGGTGTATCGGCCGGAACATCTGCCGGCATTTCAGCCGCCGGTTTAACTTCTTCCTGTTTTTCCGGTTCGGCCGGATCCGGGGCTATAGAAAGTGCCGGTTCCGATGGAGTTTGTGTGAAATCAAGCGTTTGTTTTTCGGGTAAGGGTTCTGC
Organism: uncultured Elusimicrobiales bacterium; assembly: GCA_944326765.1. Taxonomy (GTDB): domain Bacteria; phylum Elusimicrobiota; class Elusimicrobia; order Elusimicrobiales; family Elusimicrobiaceae; genus Avelusimicrobium. Next base: position 5,847 of record CALVFE010000033.1, read on the forward strand.
AGCGGCTTCTTCTACTGTTTCCAAACCAGGAACATTTTCTTGTTTTTCCGGTTCGGCGGCATTTAAAATTTCCGCCGCAGCCACGCCCGCCGCTGCGCCAATGGCAGCTGCTTGTGCTGTTTTTAAAGTTGCTTCTTGTTTTTCTTCTTCTTTTTCCTTGATTACTTGATCCAGCACATCTTCTTTAGGTTCAGAGGTTAATTCCCTCAACAAAGCATCTTTGGCGTTTTCTTCCGCAGAAGGGGTGCTGGTGGTCGTGGTGTTTTCTTCTGCTTGCACGGCTTGCAGCGCTTCGTCTAAAGTCGGTTTGGAGTCCGTTTTTTGCGTTTGCAATGCAGCCGCTTGAGCCGCCAACGCTTCGGCCTGTTTAGGCGTCAGTAAATCTTGGAAAGTGCTTTCTTTTTCTTCTTGAGTTTGTACGGTTTTGGCGTTGTATAAAGAATCTAAAGCAGAACGGAGAACGACTTCTTCTTCTGCTTTGGAACCGAGGGAGACTTCGGTAGAGGCTAAATCGGCTTTTTTCTCCCCTAAATCAACGGGTCCCAACATATCCAACGGTTTTTCTTCCTGATTGGCAGCCGCGACCATATCTTCCGCTTGAGAGACCAGATTGGCTGTATTGGTAATGAGTGCCTCGTCGTTGGTTGCGTCTATATCGTGGCGCGTAAGGGTGATGGTATTTTGAAGATTGTCTTGAGGGGTGGCGTAAGAAACCGTTTCTTGGGCAGCTGGCTGTGCATAACGCGGGGCAGAGAGCGCCTCGTCCAGCTTGTTTTTCATATCATCTAATTTTGTTTGCAGGCCGGAAATTTCGCGGGTTAACACTTCAATCTTTTCAAGGAGCAGATTGGCAGTGCTGTCCGTCGGGATTTCCTGCTGCATAGCTAAAGGAGCGTTATGCGCTGTATGGAAGGAATCCTCATTTGGAAGAGGCTGATTGATCGTTTTTTCGACTTGATCAAATTCAAAAATGCTGGAAGCTTTTACCCATTCTTGGCTGCCGCCGGCTGCGATTTCTTCGGCGCAGATCAGCGTATCCGGGGTAAAGCCTTGCAGCGTTACCAATTTGTCCTCTTCGTAAGGACCCTCTACTTTGTCATTGATATAGACCCAATATCTCATGTTTTTCACCCTTGAAAAAATAAATATAACACGGCACGATAAAAGCATAGCAAATTATCGCGCAATTTAACAGTGTTTTTTCTGGCGGGATTTCTTTAAGCTTTGGAAGAAGCCCGCGCTTGTTTATAACGGTCCAGCAATTCTTCCAGCTCTTCCTGGCTGGTTTTTTTCTTTTGGATAGTGGTTAACATATCCGTCATTACTTCGAGGGAAGATCCATTTTCCAACATTTCCATCACAAATTGGGAAATACGGCGGTTATATGTGCCATTCAGCTCTCCCACCAGCGTACGCAGGGCGAAGATATGTTTTTCCCGGTCGGATTTCCAAAAAGTATAGGGAGAGAGCGACTCATCAAAAAATTTCATTAGCTCATCGGGTGATTTAGTTCCCAGATAGCTTTTCATCAGCTCCGGTGCGAGCCCTTGCGTAAGGGTTTGGGCTTTCAGGTCGCGCAGATATTGGGCTTGTTTGGCGGCTTCTTCCACGCTCAAGGATCCCAAAAGGACTTTGCAGGCCAGTTCTTTGTTATCTTTTGCGTCGCTGCAAAACGGAAGGGAGCTTAATAATTCCGTCATTTCCCGTTCGATTTGTACGAAAGTCTTTTTTCCGCCGAAATGTTCGGATAAATCATATTCATAGCCGCTGTAGAGATCCTTTTTGGAAAGCGCTTTGCGCAGTACTTCGCGTTCCCGTAAAATGGAAGCTTTCTGGCTGGCCTTTTCAAAACTTTCGGCTGTTCCGTCTAACAGTACGCGCACGGCCAATCCCAGGTTTTCTTCCGGCCGGGATACATGCGGCAATTTTTTAAGAACGGCTTCAAATGTGGCCGCGATTTCGGCGGGTGCTTTTACTTTTAAATACCGGCAGGCGATGATAAGCAGGTCTTCTTCTAAAATACGGCCGTCTAACAATTTGGAGAGTTGGGCAATATCTTGAGCATCTTTGGGGGTAATTTGACACAGCATGGCGCGTGCCGCCAAGGACGCGCACAGGTGCTTGTCCGGGTTGTGCTCCAACAAAGATTTAAGCAGTCGGTCAAATTCGGCTTGGAATGGAATGCTGGCCGGCTGGGTGTAGAGCAATTCCAATTCTGCCGTTATTTTTACGGAAAGATGATATTTATCGGCCGTTTTAAAGATATCTTTTTTATTTTGTTTAGCAATTTTAGGTGTCGCCTGCAGCAATTCTTCTGCTTGTTTTAGCAGGATATTTACCGCATACGAGGCTTTTTCGGAATCCGTAATATCAGAATCCTGGACATCTTTCAAAGCCGCGGCAAACTGTTCGTCAAAGTATTTGCGCGATGAGAAAGATGAATATACTTCCAACAATTTAGCGGTGTCTTTAGCGGGCGTTTCCAAGGCGGCGCACAGTTCGCTGATGGAAGTGGAATTGTTGTAAATGCGCAGTTGGCGCAAGGCGGCGGGTATGGTAATTTCGTCCAGTAAAATTTTAGCGACGGTGGTATCGGTCATAGGGGAATCCGAGCTTAATTGAGCGGCGATATTGGCGATATCCTGCTGTAGTTCGGACAGGGCTTTTTTATTTTCCAGTGTATAGACGAGTTTAGCGGCATAATCGTCGTCTATTCCGGGAAGCATATTGTAAATAGTGCCTAGCATACCGCTGCGTTTGTTTGCTTTATCGCTCATAATCTTTCCTTTTTAGCAGGCCTTTAGAAAAGAGGCAATCTGCTTGTTGAGTTCGTTGACCCGGTCTTCATTTTTAATGAACACCAGGTTTGCCCGAATGCTTTCCACCGAGCTTTTGATACACGCCTGTAAAAGATGTTTGGCGCAATAGATATCAGAAAGAATGATATCCGCCACTTCATTTTTTATGGAATCGACTTCCCGCAGGCAGTGCATAGCTGCCGACGCGGCATCTGCCGGTACACGCGCGGCGAACAGCAAAGCGTCTTGTACGGCTTTTTCGCGCTGTGGGGTTTCTTTGGGAAGTTTAACAGCCGTTAGATAGGCCGCATACGCTTCGCCGTCTTTTTGGATATATCCTTTGAGTTCATTTTTAAAAGCGGTAAGGCGTTTTAAACTTTGCATCAGTTTCGGCCGGCAGTCTTCGGGCGTTGCCTTGCGTTTAAGCGTTGTGGCCACGGCCATCATGGCCAGTGCGCATCCCATGCTTCCAGCCATGGCGGCGGCAGCCCCCCCTCCCGGGGTGGGTTCCGACGAGGCCAATGCTTCGGTAAAACGTTCTGCGGCGGTGTACCATTCCATACTGGCAAAACCTCACATAATGGTGCCGGATTCCAAGTCCGAATATTTTTTGATACGCAGCATTTTGAGTCTGTCCTCGTCTATGCCGGTACGGCTGAAAAAAACGTGTTCGATGGCGCTGGCCGGCATTATATAACTGCCGCGTTTGACTCCTTTGGGATCGGTTTTTAGTCCAAGCCATACGCAAAAAGTGGTAATATCCGTAAAATCTTTGGTTTCCAGTTCGGCGGCTGCGCGTTGGATTTTTTGAGGCTCGCCAAAACCGTTGGTCAGCACTGCACTGTGGAACCCGCAGTTTTTGGCGGCGCAGATATCGCGGTGCGTATCGCCGATGACATAAACGTTTTCGGGTGAAATTTTTGTTTTAAATTTCTTTTCCGCCCGTTTGACGGCGGCTTGCAGCATTTCTTCACGCGTGTGTCCGTCTTCGCCGTATCCGCCAACGCTGAAGTAGTGCCCCAGCTTGCTGGGCGCGAGTTTGATTTTCGCCCCTTCCTCCAAGTTGCCCGTTCCAAGCCCCATCACGACATCTTTATCTTTCGAAAGAAGTTTTAAGAATTTTTCTACGCCGGCAATTAAATCATATTTTTTGCAGTGTACGGCGGCGTGTACTTCAAGGGGCAAAAGTTCCAAGTATTTGGCTTTCATCTTTTTCATTTCGCAAGCGGAGGGTTTTTTGCCTTTTTTAATCAGCGAATAGACGATAGAAAAATTATCTAAATCGGTTCGGCCGGAAATGAGAGAGTGGTCAAATTCCGGATCTGCGCCGTAGAGTTCTTTGACGGCTTTTTTGAGGGCGGTTCTTCCGGCGCCTCCGGCGTTAACCAATGTTCCGTCTAAATCAAATAAAACGAGTTTTTTCATTTTGCGTCTCCTTGTTTTACCATACCAGTTACGATATAAGCTCCGCTCATGGCGAGTATCATTCCCAGTACCTTGTAAATCGTGATTTTATCTTGCCCCAGCATAACCGAAAGTACAAATGTCATTACCGGGTAGGACAATATAATAGCTGTTGCTTTGCTTAAATCCATATTTCGTATAGCCTGATACCAAAAGGTATTTCCCAAAAAGTAATTGACTATCGCGCATAAAAGGAGCATACTCCACAGCGTGGCATTGTTTTGAAATTGAAGCGGTCCTTGAAAAACAGCCAAGCACATTACCAGTACTGCCAGGGCGGGAATCGCGAACAGGGCACGGGCAGCCGCAATTAACTGCGGCGGCATCTGCGGCGGCAGTTTTTTGGCAAAAATATGACTTAACTGAAACATCCACAAACAACCGATAATCATCAAATCTCCTTTTAATTGTACAGTAGTTCCTGCCTGCCATAGGAGAATCCCCACACCCAATAGAATTAATAGAGAACCGCCAATTTGCCGTACGGTTGGGTGTTCTTTTAATAACAGCGCTGATAAAATCAGCGAATAGATAATTTCAAATTGGTTTAAAATGGAACCGTTGACCGGAGTGGTGTAATTGAGGGCAATCATAAAAATGGTCATGGGCAGGGCGGTTCCAAAGGTACCCATTGCCAGGCACTGCGGCCAGACTTTTTTGTCCCATAAAATTTTCCAGCCGTTTGTTTTGGAAACATACGGAACAAAGCATAACGACGCAATCACGCACGCCAGCAAAATAAACAGAGCGGACGTTACATAGGGAACGGCCACTTTGCTGATGACTAAATTGGCCGCTGTAGCAAACCACGCAATCCAAACGGCAATCACCGGTGCGATATTAAACATAAATTCTCCTGGATATATTGTACTTAATTCCGGGCGAGGATAAAAGGATTAATGTCCTTCTTTTTTGACCGTCAGGCTTACCCAGTATGCACCAGCCAAAGTAAGCAGCAGCCCGGCTGCCTGGTGCAAGGTAATGGTTTCTAACCCTAACGCGGCGGATAACAACAGCGAAAGAACTGGATAGGATAAATAAATAGCGGTTACTTTGCTTAAATCCAACGCACGAATGGCCTTATACCATACCACCATTGCCAGCCCGTATTTTAAAAATCCCGTATAGGACAGTACGGAGAACATCTGAATAGTGGGTTTTAATACAAAGGGTTCTTTAAACAGCCGCATAACTCCCAAAATCACAATAAGCGCCGGCAAGGCAAACAAATTGCGCGCCATGGCAATGACGCGGTGGTCTAAGTGCGGCGGCAATTTTTTTGCCACGGTGGAACCAGCTTGCAACATCCACGTACTGCCTACGATTAGTAAATCTCCCGTCCAACGAGGGGTATATTGTTCTTTGACTAAAATAATCAATACGCCCAATACGATAAGCGCACTGCCTAAAAGCTGTTGGCGGCTGGGAAATTCTTTTAAAAAGACTCCGGCAAAAAGTAACGAATAAAGTAATTCCGATTGTTGCAAAATAGCGGCGTTACCCGGGGTGGTGTAATGAAGGGCAATGAGCGAAATGGTAAACGGCAGCGCCGTACCAAAAGTGCCGATAAATAAAAATTTCCAACGGGTTTCGGGGGCTAACAGTTCCCCCCATTTATGGCATTTCGTAATCCACGGAGTGAAATATAATACGCCAATGAATGTACCCAGAAAGACCAACAGGGCAGGGCTGATTACCCCCACCGCATATTTGCCGGCTATGGGGGATAAGCCAACAATTGCCCAACAAATCCAAGCGGCTAAAAGAGGAGTCATAAAAGTGGTTCTCCGAAGTGAAAATATAGATAAATTATATCAATTTAGGGGCGTTTTATGGAAGCAACAGCGAGGCAGGCTATCCGTTGTTATTCTTGTGGTTTTGAAAAAATCCCTTAAGAAAAGATAAAGCAGTTGGCCTGCTCGCTGCGCCGACAAAAAACCCGGGTTGAAACCCGGGTTAAATTATGCGCAGAGAGGGACTCTCCTTCCGGTCATTTTCCTGACGGGAAATGCCTGCAGTCCGGGCTCGCGGTACTCGCCTTTCGCTTCGCTCAAACTCGTACAACGCTGTGCCTTTCTCGTCCCTACGCAGGCCAAGCAGTTGGCCTGCTCTCCGCGCCGACAAAAAACCCGGGTTGAAACCCGGGTTTAAATCATGCGCAGAGAGGGACTCGAACCCTCAAGCCTTGCGGCATGCGCCCCTCAAACGCACGCGTATACCAATTCCGCCACCTGCGCGAAAATTTTGCAAAGAGGGATTTTTAAAGAACTTTCGTCTTACTTCGTATATATTCTAGCAAAAAAATATATCGCGCGCAAGAAAACACTCCCCCGTTTACACGAGGGAGTTTATAAATTATTTGCCCGCTTCAGCCGGAGCGGTAGGCGCCGGAATTTTGACGGAATCCAACACGGATTCGGAAGATTTTTTATTGGAGGCAATCGTCAAAAAAATAGAAGTGCACATCAGTACCGCGGCTAAAATGGCGGTAAATTTGTTGACGGCGTTAAAAGCAGTCGGGCTGGCAAACAAATTGTCCGCACCCGACGCGCCAAAAATACCGGCGGCAGAGCCTTTGCCGCTCTGTAACAAAACGAGTAAAATCAGCAATATACAAACGATGAAGTGCAAAATCAAAACTAAGGTATACATTTCAGGTAATTCTCCTATAAAAATAACAATATCATTATACAAATTTTTGGCAGTGGTGTATATGTCATTTGAAAGGGGTTTCTTTTCGTCTTGACTTGTTTTTTTTTGATAAATTTTGCTTTATGAATAAAAATTATCAAAAAAATACAGCCTCCAACGGAAAAAACTCTTTAGAATACAAGGTCGGAGGTTTTACGCTTGTTGAATTATTGGTTGTCGTGCTGATTATCGGCTTTTTGGCGGCGATTGTTGTTCCGCAGTATCAAAAAGCGGTGGCCAAAACCAAAACCTCTGCTGCAATCAGTCAGCTGGTTCAAATTATGCAGGCACAGGAACGCTTTTTTATGGCCACGGGCAAATATACCTTGGATCTGCAAGATTTGGATATTACGGCGCCGGTATCCAAGTACTATACTTTTAGCTGTGGTTCTTCGTCGTGCTATACGGGATGTACGGCAATGCCTAAAAATTGGGGGCAGTTGCCTCGCATCCGAATGATCCCTAAAAAAGATTCTCATCAGTGCCAGTATTCTATTTCGCATATGCTGGATCGGTGGTATTGCGACGGGAATTCTATCGAATCGGAAAAGGTGTTTACTTCAGAGGTTTGTGAAAGTTTGGGCGGAGTGTATAAATCCACCAGCACGATGGGACAAGAATATTTGCTGCCTCATTAAATCTCTTTTATCCTCTCCGTTTTTTTGTGTGAAGAAGCCGGGCAATTCCTTTGCTGTAAAAATAGACCGGGTACGCTTTACGCATACCCGGTTTATGTCACAAATACTTACTAAGAATTGCCGTCTTATTTGGCTAACGCCACCAATCCGGGCAATTCTCTCTTAAAAAATAGACCGGGTACGCTTTACGCATACCCGGTTTGTGTCACAAATACTTATTAAGAAATTGCCGTCTTATTTGGCTAATGCCACCAATCCGGGCAATTCTCTCTTAAAAAATAGACCGGGTACGCTTTACGCATACCCGGTTTGTGTCACAAATACTTATTAAGAAATTGCCGTCTTATTTGGCTAATGCCACCAATCCGGGCAATTCCTTCCCTTCCACAAATTCCATACTGGCGCCGCCGCCGGTGGAAACGTGGGAGAGTTCCTTCTGGTTGAATTTGCCTTTTTTCAGCACGTTGACGCTGTCGCCGCCGCCGATAATCGTGGTAGCGCCCGCTTTCGTGGCGTCAATCATCGCCTGGGCGATGGCAAAGCTGCCTTTGGCAAAGTTCGGGAATTCAAACACGCCCATCGGGCCGTTCCAGAAGATGGTTTTGCATTTTAAAAGTTCTTCGCGGAACAGTTCAGCCGTTTTCGGGCCGATATCCAATCCCATTAGATCAGCCGGGATATTGATGTTTTCCACTGCTACCGGTGCGGTGGTTTCCGCAAATTCTTTACCGCAAATGTGATCTACGGGCAGTAAAATCTTAACGCCTTTTTCCTGGGCTTTGGCCAAAACGGCTTTCGCTTCGTTTTCTTTTTCGGCGTCAAACAAAGATTTGCCGATTTCGTGACCTTGTACTTTTAAGAACGTATAAGCCATACCGCCGCCGATGACGAGGACGTTTACTTTGTCCATTAAGTTGTTAAGCAGCATAATTTTGTCGGACACTTTAGCGCCGCCTACGACAGCCGCAAACGGTCTGGACGGGTTTTCCAACGCTTTACCCAAAAATTCTACTTCCTTCTGTACCAGGTAACCCGCGCAGCCGGGCAAAAAGTCCGCTACGGCGCTGGTAGAAGCGTGGGCGCGGTGTACCGTACCAAAAGCTTCCTGTACAAAAATTTCACCGTGTTTGGCCAGTTGTTTGGCAAATTCGGGATCGTTCTTTTCTTCTTCCGGGTGGAAGCGGAGGTTTTCCAACAGAGCGATTTCGCCGTTTTTGGTTTCGGCTACTACTTTTTCGGCTTCCGGGCCTACGCAGTCTTT
>CALVFE010000034.1 GCA_944326765.1 uncultured Elusimicrobiales bacterium
TACGGGCGCGGAAAATTATAATTTTTTCTTAAGCGTTATTTTTCCCGCCAATCAACTCTATGTAATGGATTATAACCGCGTGGTAAAGGATCTGAACGGGCTTTCCAAATCCGCATTTTTAGCCAAAGTGGCGGAAAAATTTGACGTACGCGAAACGGGACTGGAAAAACCGCAAAAACGCCACGATTTTGGTATGTATCTGGACGGAAAATGGTACACGCTTACGGCAAAAAAAGATTCTTTTGACGCCAGCGACCCGGTAGCCTCGTTAGACGTGAGCATTTTGCAGGAAAACTTGTTAGCGCCTGTGCTGGGCATCGGCGATCCGTGCACCGACAAACGCATTGATTTCATCGGCGGTATACGCGGAATCGGAGCGCTAAAAGAACGAGTAGACGGCGGAAAATGGAAAGTGGCGTTTTCGATGTTTCCGACTTCTATGGAAGAACTGATGAAGGTAGCGGACGCACACCAAATTATGCCGCCCAAATCAACTTGGTTTGAACCGAAACTCCGAAGCGGCCTCGTGATTTACAAATACGAAGATAAATAAGCCGGTCAATCAAAAAATCCCCAGTCTAACTGGGGATTTTTTGTACTTCGTTCAGCTCACGAACCTACCAAATAACAACTTCTGTCATCTATTTTACAAGACTGTTTTCCAAGAGAAGCACAGATCTTTTCTGCAAAGCTGTTCCCCGGGTTTCCAAAGCAACGCCGCTGCAAAGTAGAATTATTCCAGTTCCACTTTAAATAAGTGCCGGAATAACGGGGCGATTGCATAAACCCCCAACTGCTAAAGGCCCAACATCCTATTCCAGCCGGCACTTCTATACTAAGAGTCTCCCGGTCACACGTATAACTGCCATTAGCCAGATAATACTCCTGTTGCGCGGTATAGAAAGCATCCAATCTGGCTACTTCTTTCATTAGATTGGACTTCGCCACCGCTTTTTGATATTGCGGCACGGCTACCGCCGCCAATATTCCGATAATTAATACCACCACTAACAGTTCTATGAGCGTAAATCCGGCGTTTTTACCAGCAAGAAATAATTTTTGATAAATTTTGTTCATAGCCAAAATTTATCAAAAAAAAAAACGAGTCAAGGCCTTCCAGGCCTTGGAAAGCTGCCCCTCCCCACTCCAGACCCGTTCATCCGATTAGTTTAGACCACACTGTTTTTGTACTGTTGCGCTCTTACAATAAGACAAACCAAAGACGCACCTCTTAATCAGGTATTTCCTTTTTTTGCCGTTGCCGTTTAGATACGTGGTTAACAAGGTATTTCCCTTTTGTGTTGTTGTCGTTTATCCGCCCCTTTGTCCTGCTTATAAAAGCCTTTGCGGCGGATCCGAAATTTTATTGTTTGAGAGGAAGCGAGTTATAAAATTTTCCCGATAAAACCTGCTTTTTATAGGACGCTGGGGCGGCGGTCTTTTTCGTACTTTTTCTGCCGCCCCCCTTGCCGGGGGCAGGCACTCTAGTCCCATTGAGATGATTAGTTTAAGCCACACCGCTCCAGCGATACCGCGCTCTCCTGAAACAACCCCTTGCCGGGTGCGGAACACTTTCTAAAAAAGAAACGCCCCAGAATTTTAGCTCCGGGGCGTTTAATGAATTAATAAACTTACTATTGTTCGTCGCGCACGATATAACCAAAATCTTCCAGCATTTTGGTATCGTTGCGCCAATTGGGCGAAACCACTACATTAAGTTCCAACCGGTATTTACGGCCTAAAAATTCTTCTATGCGTTTTTGGGCACGCTTTCTAAGTTCGGCAATCGCGCTGCCGCCTTTGCCAATGATAATGGGCTTTTGGCTTTCACGTTCCACGTGGATATTCGCCCGAATATAATTTTTGGGGCCTAAATCTTCGGTAAATTTTTCTATCTCCACATAAGTGCTGTATGGCACTTCTTTCTGGTAAAGCATAAAAATCTGCTCGCGGATAAATTCCGCCACGTAAAAACGTTCCCAGCGGTCTGTCCATTGGCCGGGCGGAAAATACGCCGGACTGACGGGCATCGCGTCAATAACCGCTTGTTTTAATTCGGCCGTTCCCGTTCCTTTCGCCGCAGAGATATGAAAGACACTTTCTATTTTTAGATCCGCCTTTGCACGTTTTTCCAATTCCACCAGCACTGAGGGATCTTTGACCAAATCAATTTTATTGATGGCCAAGAAAATTGGACAATAAACGGTTTTTAACTTCTCCACCAATTTAGCATTTAACGCATAATCCGCCGCCGCATCTATCAAAAACACAACCACATCGGCATCTTCCCGCACGGCACGATCAATACAGGAAACCATCGTCTGCTGCAACTTATACTGCGCCGTTAAAAATCCGGGAGTATCCACAAACACTACCTGATAACCTTCTCCCTCGGCAATCGCCAAGATGTTCTGGCGCGTCGTTTGAGGCTTATGCGTTACGGCAGACAAAAGCCCGCCCGCCACCCGGTTAAGCAATGTGGATTTACCGGCATTGGGCAGGCCGGCCAGTACGGCAAAACCGCTCTTAAAATTTTTATCGTCCATAGAAGTATTGTACTTATTTTTCGCTGTTTCGCCAACGCACAAAGTGCTATACTAAGCGTATGAAAACGCTTTGCCTGATCTGTCTTTTATGGTTGGCTTTTCCGCTGGAGTCAATCGCCCGTCAATCCGCTTTGCCCACGCTGCAGACGGCCGGGCTGGTGGATATTGCCGCTATTCCCGGATTAAACGTATTTATAGACATACGTTATGCTACCTCGCGTAATTTTACGGGAAAAAAGATATATAACGCTGATAAATGTTATCTTCACCAAGAAGCCGCCCAAGCCTTGCAAAAGGCCGTAAAATTAGCCGCCCGGCAAAAAGAACCCTTCACTTTTTGTCTGTGGGATTGTTACCGGCCGCAATCCGCCCACCGCAAACTTTGGGAAGCTTTTCCCAATCCCAATTATGTGGCTCCCCCAAAAAAGGGATCCCGCCACAGCCGCGGTATGGCCGTCGATTTGACCCCGTGCGACTTTAATGGCACTCCGCTTGCCATGCCAACCGATTTCGACAGTTTTTCTAAACGCGCCCATATGGATTTTGAGGATCTTCCTCCCGATATTTTAGCCCGGCGGGAAATTTTAAAAAAAATCATGACCGCCGCCGGATTTACTTATACCCGCACCGAGTGGTGGCATTTTGACAAAACCGGCTGGAAAACAAAACCCCTGCTCGATATTGCGATCCCGCAAGAATAAACCCATAAAAAAACCTCCCGTAAAGGGAGGTTTTTAGCGTTTCGAAAGAACTACTCGGTAAGATAACTGTCCAGAATTTCCCCAAAATAAAACACATGGTAATCATTCGGTTCTTTGTTATACCACAGTTCATCAAGCGCCTTATTGAGATTATCTTTCCCCATCAAACGGGCATAAACAACCGAACATTCAAAATGCATACCCGGCAGATCTAAAACAGGCGTTGCAATTTTCTGGCCTTTGCGGGTTTTCAGGCCGCAGGCGGCCAATTTATCCATATTCCGCCCGGACCGCTCGCCGCAAACGGAAATGAAAGCCGAGATATCCTTATACGGAATGGTAACCGTAAACTCGTGGGATTTTTCCAGCAATTCGTGCGTAAAACGGTTTTTGCGCACCATCACGCTGAAAATAGGCAGCCGCCACATAACCCCAATGCTGCCCCAGCCAATAATCATCGTATTGATTTTATTGCCGGATTTCGTGGTTAAAAAAGCCGCTTGCGAAAGTATTTCTAAATTTTTCTCTGCATTAAAATTATAGGGCACTCTTTGCATAACACTTTCCTCCCTTATGGATTATTATAACTTCCCGACAGAGGATATTCAAGCGAATAAAAGAATTAGTCTTTCTCGTTTTCGGTATAGCAAACGAAAACTTCTCCCCCTCTCAAATTAACGGTGCAAATTGATAAACGCCGCCGCTTCGATGCCGGCTTTTGCTCCTGTTCCGGCGGCAATAATTGCCTGACGGTAGTGCTTATCGGCACAATCTCCCGCCGCAAAAATACCTTCAATCGTAGTATGGGTGCGCTCGTCGGCCAACACGAGTCCGCCGTCGGACAGCGCCACCAGCGAATCTTTTAAAAAATCCGTTTGCGGCACCGCACCTACCGCCACAAACAGCCCAGAACAGGCTATATCCGTTGTTTCGCCCGTCTTTACATTTTTTACGCGTACGCCTTCCACGGAGTCTGTTCCCAAAATTTCCACCGGCACGCTGTTTAACACCAGTTTGATATTAGGCGTATTTTTGGCTTTCTCTACGGTAACTTGGTCGGCGCGGAAAGCGTCGCGGCGGTGGATTAAGTTTACCTGCGGGCAGAACTGCGCCAAGAACAAAGCGTCCTCAAACGCGGTATTTCCCCCGCCTACGATACAAACGTTTTTGCCGCGCATAAAGAAACCGTCACATGTAGCGCAGGCGGAAAGGCCGCGGCCTTTAAATTTTTCTTCTTCGGGCAGCTCCAGCCAACGGGCTTTGGCGCCCGTAGCAATAATAACCGCCGCGGCTTTGTATTGCTTACCATCGGCGCACGTCAGCACGAACGGAGTTTTTTCTCCTTCCAATTTAACAATTTCGTCCGACGTAAATTCTACCCCCAGCCGTTTGCACTGTTTGTGCATATTCTCCATTATTTCAAAACCGCCGATCGGATCTACAAACCCGGCATAGTTTTCAATATCGCTGGTTTGCAAAAGCTGCCCGCCCGGCGCGGCGCCCCCGGCAATCAGCGTTTTAATCCCGGCGCGCACCGCGTAAATGGCGGCGCTGCACCCCGCAGGACCCGCCCCAATAATTACTAAATCCGTCTCTGTCATAATGCCAAAAACTCCTTAAATAATTTTTGAAAAAACTCCACCGGAAAACCGACCACATTCGTTCGGCTGCCCACAATACGCTCAATAAACGGATCTTCGGTATCCTGTACGGCATAAGCGCCGGCCTTATCCAAGTGTTTCCCGGCCAAATGTTCCAATTCCGCTGGCAGCAGCGTACGGGCTTTGCATTTTGAAATTTCATGCCCAAACAACATTTTCTGTTCCGCCAAATGCATTACGCATACGCCGGTATAGACCGACTGCCAAGATCCGTTCAGCTTTTTTAAAATACGCAGGGCATCTTCTTTGTCTTTGGGCTTGCCGATAATTTCTCCCTTGCAATACACCAACGTATCCGCCCCAATAACCACTGCCCCCGGATATTTGCGCGCCACATCAAACGCTTTCTGTACTGCCAATTCCTTCACGCGCGCCGCCGGACGTTTCTTCTCGCTTTTTTCCGGACACTGGGAGGGAATAACCTCAAATCTCATTCCCAACGCTTTCAAAAGGGCAATCCGCCGCGGCGATTTGGAAGCCAACACGAGCCGCATTTTATTTCCTTACGAATTTAGAAATGATGATGTATCCGAACACCAGCCCCAAAGCTCCGCAAATGCTGACGTGCAAAGAAAGCGGGTGAACACCAATAGCATATACGCGGGACAAGGCTTGATCCAACTGGGCAGGCAAGAAAGAAGCCAACTTGTCTAAACCTAATCCGATCAACGCTCCTAATAAAAGCGTTAGTACCGCAAAAATAATTCCTCTCATACGAAAACTCCTCAATAATTAAGTTAGTTTAAAGTGATTGTATCTTTTTTAATGGGAATAGGCACGTTTGTTTTTCCGTCTTCCTCGTCAGTCAGGCTGCGGCGCATACGCAAAAATCCCCAACCGGCCAGCAAAGCCGCCGCACCCACAATCAACCACGGCCCGGGCAAATAGTGCGGCGCGATATAATCGCTAAGCAATCCTGCTCCAAAGAATCCGGCCGCCGACCCTAGGTTATAAAAAACCATCAGCATTCCCAAATAACGCCCGCGCGTTTCGCGCGAGGCGATATTGGACACCAGCGTTTGTTCTCCGGGCGAAACAATCAGTTCCCCCAGCCCAGCTAAAAACACGCCCGCTGCAATCAACGTAAAATGGTTAAAAAACCCAACCGAACCATACCCTACCGCATACAGCACACAGCCTAAAAACATCGCGGTGGAAAGGCGTATTTTTGCCATCAGTTTCGTCGCCCAATACTGCAAGAATACGACCACCAACCCGTTAATGGTAAAAAACCAGCCGATATAATACTCCGGCATCTGCAGATATTGTTTGCAGTGAATAGAAAGCCCCACCACCAGCTGCGAGTTAACCGCCGTAATTACCACCACATAAAAACAGATTTTCGCCAATCGGGTGTCTTTTAAAGAAAGCAAGGCCGACACAAAACTGGGTTTTCGGGATTTACTTGGCTGATGATTATCCTGCACTTGGCGGGTAAGATACAAAATAGTGACGGCATAGAGCAATGCCGTAAAGAAAAAAGCCAGACTGTATGAACAACGTACCAAAAAACCACCCGCAGCCGGCCCCAGCGCCCAGCCGATATTAAGCCCAATACGAATAATACCAAAAGCTTCCACCCTTTCTTTGGGGGTCGTGTTATCGGTTACCCAGGCGTTGGAGGCCGGGCGGAAAAACGCGCCCAAAAAAGTGGTCAAAAAGTAGCACGTCAGCATCCAGCCCACTTCCACCTTTAGTTCAATACACAACCCCAGCGCAAACATAGCTACAATTTGGGAAAAAAGCCCCCAAACCATCACGTTTTTTCGGCCAAACGCGTCTGCCAATTCCCCACTAATGCCGCTAGACACACACCGCGACAAACCGGCTACCGCAATCATTAGCCCTGCCATGGCTGGCGTCAAATGGCGCTGGGTAATAAGGTAGATGGTAAAAAACGGCAAAGAAAGGCCATAACCAAAAAGCAAAAGTCCGTTGGCTATAGCGATAATAATCATTCCGCGGCGGGTTTGCAGCTGCATATGAATATATTGTATTAAATCTGCTATCCGCAGCGGAAGTATCTCCCAGCTCGCCGGATTTCTTGCGGAAAGAGATAAAAAATTGGCTAATTAAAGTATATTTTGATATAATATGTCAAGGGATTTTTTATGAACAGGGAAGAAATACTTATCGCCAATTTTCAAAAAGTAGCATCTGCCCTGTCTGCCGCCTGCCGGCGAAGCGGCCGCGACCCAAAAGAAATTACCCTGTTGGCCGTTACCAAATACGCCAAAGATTCAGACGTTTTAACGCTTTTACAAAAAGGGCTGATTAAGCACATAGGCGAATCCCGCGTGCAACAAGCGCAAGCCCGTTGGGAACAGCCCGAATTTGCACGTTTTAACACCGTTAAACACCTCATCGGGCATTTACAAAAAAACAAAGCCGCCAAGGCGGCGCAGTTATTTGATTTTATAGATTCACTGGATAGTCTGGAAACAGCTGAAGCGTTAGAAAAAAATTTACCGCAAGGAAAAACGCTTCGTACGCTAGTGCAAGTAAAACTGACGGATAAAGAAACCCAGTCCGGTTTGCCACTGGCAGAAGCCAGAAAGCTGGTGCAGGATCTAAAAAAATTATCACACATAAAAGTATGCGGATATATGGCCATTGCTCCACAAGGAGCAACGGAAGCGGAATTAAGGAAATTGTTCCGGCCGTTAAAACAAGCTTTCGATGAAGATTTTAGCAACCAACCAGAGAGATATCTTTCCCTGGGAATGAGTGAAGATTTTGAAACGGCGGTGGAAGAAGGTTCTTCTCTGCCCCGGATTGGCAGCAAATTGTTTGCCGAAAATTTGGAGGGTTTATGATTATAAAAGTTCGTTTAATCCCCACTGCAGGCCGTAACGAGGTAATCAGCCGAATCGGCAGCGTGTTGCGTGTAAAGATTAAAAACAAAAAAGTGGACGATGACGCCGCAAACGCCATTATGAAAACCTTCCTAGCGGATTTTTTCAATGTGAAAGAAGCCAGCATCATCATCGTGAAAGGGGCCAAAGGAAAAGAAAAAACCGTGGAAGTACGCGATAAAAGCGAAGAAGAACTTCGTAAAATTATGGATTCCATTCCGTAAGTCTTATATTTATCCATATAAAACCCGGCGACGTCGCCGGGTTTTATTTTTAAAAACAAACACCGAGGCGGGAAAGCCCCGGCGTTTTATTGTAGAGCAATGGGCAAATGTCCCCGGGCAGGCGCGTCCCCCAACAAAATTTTAGCCGCCGTTTCAGAGGTATATACGGTCGGGCCGTACAAAGCCAGCACCGTCTGTGCCTGCGGATAAAGCGGAATTTCATACGGATTTAATAACGAAAGCAATACTGCCGGCCGGCCGCTTTGCTGTGTCTTTTCCAATAATTTTTGTACCAGCGCATATTGTTTTTCATTCATTACGCTGGTGCGGGAAGTACCCAATACCGCCACGTCCGCACCCGCCACACACCGTTCCGCTCGTTCGGCGTCTTTTTTCGACGGGGCAAGCGGCGAAAATACCGCCCGAACCGTTTTGCCGCGCCGGGTCAAATAATCGGTAAAAGCTTTTACTTGCAGGCTGAAAATACCGTCCGCAAAAAAGACCGCACAAACGGTTCCTTTTTCCCTTCCCAGCGGAATCAGTTTTTGTGTATCGCGCACCAGCGTTACTCCCGCTTCGGCGGCGCGGCGGGAAGCTTGGTCAAACCCGGTATCGGCGGAAGGCTGTTTTCTGTCTTGCGAAAATAACCCTAACTTATATTTTAAATCCAATACTTTCGCCGCCGACTCATGGATATGTTCAACGGATACTTCCGGCTGGCTGGAAGCCGCCGTCTGCACCACATAATCGGCCGCACGTTTGGGATAAGTGCTGGCCGTCTTGACATCACGCACATCTCCGCTCAGGAGCAGGACATTATTCCCGGCGGCATACGTTCGGCGCACAATTTCTTCTACACTGACCCCTTTTACCGCCCCCATATCCAGTCCGTCGGTAATCACCAATCCTTTAAAGCCCATTTTTTTACGCAGCAAACCGTTCAAAATTTTCGCAGAGAATAAGGCCGAATTGGCTGCATCAATCGCCGGATATACCACATGAGCGCTCATCACACCCGTAACTCCGGCATCTACGGGAACTTGGAAGGCTGAGATATGTTTTTCCCACAGTACATCGGCCGGCAGATCTGTAACGGGCTGTTCGTAATGGGAATCTACCGAAGTATCTCCATGACCGGGAAAATGTTTTACAAAGGAAGGCACGCCATTGGCCTGCAAAGCGCGCACCGCCGCGGCCGAGAATTGCCCCACCCATTCGGCGGTATCTCCAAAAGAGCGGGTTTGGATAATGGGATTGGCCGGGTTGGAATTAACGTCTGTTACCGGGCCTAAAGCCGTATTAGCGCCCGCAAGTAAAATTTCGCGCGCTTGAGCGGCATACATATCCGCAACGACTTCCTCCTCCCCCGAAGCGGCCAACAGCATATTGGACGGCATTTGCTTCAGCCCCAAAAACATCGGAGAGGTAACCGTTCCCCCCTCATAATCTATCGCCAACAGCAAAGGAATTTGATGCGGACTTTTGGCTGCCCATTTATTTAAATCGCGGATTGTTTTCAACAACTTTTTGCGTTGTTTGGCTATAAAACGCGCCTGATTTCTGGCATTCAGGTTGGGTTGTATTAACAGCCCTTCATTGGCCTTGATAAAAAAACCGGTTACTTCCCCTTTTAAAACCGCTTCTTTAAATGCTTTCTGCTGCCCGATGACCACCCGCGGCATAATCGTTTGTCCGACTTGTTCTCGCAGAGAAAGCTCGTCCGCATGCAGCATTTCCGCCGCCTGCGACAACGTAGTCAACATGACGCCCGACAACACCAAACAAATCCATTTTTTCATACCCAAATTCACTCCCCGTTAAAAACAAATATAAGGGTAGTATATAAAAAAGCCCCACACGAAGTGTGGAGCTTTTTTAAAGAAAGAATCAATTATTTGAGCAAGTTGGCCAAGCTAAACGAAGATACTTCTTCCTTCATTTTGGCGATCACTTCGTCCACCGGCAAAGCAGGCGTGTTTTCGCCGCCTTTCAAGCGAATGGTCAGCTTGCCTTCGGCCGCTTCTTTGGCGCCAATAATAGCCGTGTACGGGATGCGCTGCATATGCGCTTCGCGGATTTTGAGCCCCAGTTTTTCGGGTCTTACGTCCAATTCGGGGCGCAGGCCGGCTTCGCGCATTTTGGCGTAAACTTCTTTGGCAAACGGAATCTGATCGTCCGTCAGCGTCAAAAGCTTAATCTGCACCGGCGCCAGCCACAGCGGGAACCACCCGGCAAAGTGCTCTATAATCACACCCGTAAAGCGTTCAATGGAGCCGAACATCGCCCGGTGAACCATAATGGGGCGTTGGCGTCCTTCGGAAGCCACATATTCCAGATTGAACCGCTGGGGCAGGTTGAAATCAAACTGAATGGTGGACAGCTGCCACAAACGGCCGATGGCGTCCATTACCTTGATATCAATCTTCGGCCCGTAGAAAGCGGCTTCGCCGGCGTGCGTGGTGTAAGGTATATTATTGGCTTCCAGCACATGTTTCAAAGCATTTTCCGCCCGTTCCCAGTCTTTTACGTCGCCGGTGAAATGTTCCGGATGTTCGGGGTCGCGGGTGGAAAGTTCCACGGCGTACTTTTCAAAACCAAACGTTTTGAAAATATGCATGGCAAATTCAAAGCATTGTTTGACCTCGTCTTCCACCTGTTCGGGCGTGCAGAAAATATGCGCATCGTCCTGCGTAAAACCGCGCACGCGCAAAAGCCCGTGCAGCGCGCCGGAACGTTCATAACGATACACCGTTCCCAATTCGGACAAACGAAGCGGCAAGTCGCGGTAGCTTCTTAGATGAGTTTTGTAAATTTCCACATGGAAGGGGCAGTTCATCGGCTTAATTTGATACTTCTCGCCGTCCACTTCCATCGGGTGGAACATACTTTCGGAATAAAATCCGGCGTGCCCGCTTACTTCAAACAAGTGAAGCCGCGCGATATGGGGGCTGACCACCAGATCGTAACCGCGCTTTAAATTCTGGTCTTTAATCCAGTCTTCCAAAATTTTGCGCAGCATTCCGCCTTTGGGGTGCATCAAAATCAGCCCCGGGCCGACGTTGTCGTTGATGCTGAACAAGTCCAATTCCAGGCCGAGTTTGCGGTGATCGCGTTTGGCGGCTTCTTCCTGCTGTTTGATATAGGCGTTTAATTCGTCTTTGGTATCAAAGCACAAGCCGTAAATGCGCTGGAGCATCGGGCGTTTTTCGTCACCGCGCCAATAAGCGCCGGCAATGGCATTTAATTTAAAACTGTTGATTTTGCCCGTATGCTCCACATGCGGGCCGCGGCAGAGGTCGGCATAGTCGCCGTTCATATAGACGGTAATCGTGCCGTCTTCCAATTCTTCAATAAGTTCCAGTTTATAGGTTTCGCCGCGTTTGGAAAAAAATTCTTTCGCTTCGGCTTTGCTCATCTCCTTACGTTCAAAAGGCTGGCGGGCCTTGATGATTTCTTTCATCTTGGTCTCAATGGCCTTTAAGTCTTCGGGAGTGAACTGGTGGGGGCAATCAAAATCGTAGTAGAAGCCGTTTTCAATAGCCGGCCCGATACCGAGTTTTGTACCGGGGAACAACTGCTGCACCGCTTGCGCCATTACATGCGCGCAGGAATGGCGCTTTGTTTCTAATTCCTTATTTTCCATTTTGGTTTGCGCTATGATCCTGCCGGCCACAACGACCGGGCCAGGAGTCAAAGGTCCTTAAATTAAGATATAATATTATATCAAATTGATACGCATCGGAACGACTATGAATTGCCTTAAAAAATACATTTTTTCCCCTTTTAAAAACGATTGGAAATTACTCTTGGTCTTGTCGGTTCCCGCCCTGCTATTATGCTTATTCGGGTTAAACCAACTGGGCCGGCTGACGCCCGTTAATTTTTCGGCGGCGGAAAGCGTAAAACTGGTTTGTGAATTTTTATTTTTGGGCGTGTTGCTGTCTCTCTTAAATCTGCTGGGTGTAAAAAACAAATTTCTGGTGGGACTCTTGGCCTTTATTTATTATCTGACACTAACGGCGGATTTAATTTTACTGTGGTATTTTAAAGAACGTTTCGGCGCCAAATACTTAAATACGATGGAAGGAGGCGACTATAATTTTCTGACAGACTGGCGCGTCCTATCCTATTTTGCGATACTGGCCTTGTTCTGTTTTTTTACCGTCAAACGGTTTTTTCAAGCCGCCCCGCGCAAAACCGCGCTAAACCGTTTGGCAGTCTGCCTCGCGGGACTTTTTATCTTATATATAGCCAATCCGTTAAAACTGCTTTCCAAGCCCAATGATTTCTATACGTCTTATTTAATGCCGCCATCTATCGTCTATACGATAAACGCCGTACTGGCCAAACGTCCGCAGGTGCGTTTAAACCAACCGTTAACCCCCGAATTGGAAAAATTAGCGCAAGATTATAACATCTTCTCCGCCAAAAACACCGGCGTGGGTAAACAATATACGCGCGTGATTTTAATTGCGTCTGAATCGCTTTCCAATAAATACCTGCACCGCTTTAACCCCAATATCCCCCCGCAGGCCAGCAAACCCTTGGACGAACTTTTTGAAAAATATCCGGCGGCGTCGCTGCAGCATGTAACCCTTTCCACGCTATATGGACTGACGGTCATTTTTACGTCACACCCGTATGCGGAACTGTCGTTCGAAAACGAATATCCCGTTTCGTTTGTAAAAGAACTTAAGAAAAACGGTTTCAAAACGGTTTTTTTGCGCGGCGCCGATGAAACGTATATGGACGAAAATGTACTGTTTAAACAGGCCGGATTTGACGAAGTAATCGGCGCCACTTATTTTGCCACCCGCCCGGAATATAGGGATTATATAGACTGGTGGGGGCTGACTGACCGGAAACTCTTTGAATATGCCGAAGAATATCTGCAATCCCATCAAGACGCCCCTCTGTTTATGACCTTGCTGACTGTGGACTCGCACGTTCCTTTAGGCCGCTTGGATTATCTGGGCGAAGAATACGAAGAAATTGACGCGGAATTTTATGATGTTCCCACCCTGCCGCGTGCGTTTGCCCGCTTTGGGCAGGACGTGCGCCGCTTCTTAACACGCTTGAACGAGAAAGGTTTATTTGACGAAAACACCCTCGTACTCATTATGCCGGATCACCCGTCTTATTCCAACACGCCGACCAACAAACTTTTTAAACCGTACCGCTCGGAATATGACAATTTACCCTTTATCATCATTACGCGCGACCCGATTGAAAAACCGTTGGCGACCAACGCTTTGGTTTCCCAATTGGACATTGCGCCGACGGTAATGGATTTGCTCAACCTGCCGCAGCCCAAGGCGTTTTTTGGCCACAGTTTGTTTGATACCAACGCCCGGCGCAGCGTGTTTGACATCAAAGAAGATTACGCCGTCGTAACCACCGAAGCCGGCACATACGTATTTCCGCTCAATTCCAACAACGAAAAAGATCTTACTCTTTTAAAATTGATTACCGCTTTCCCAACGGCTAAATAACCGCCGATATTGCGCCTGACAAGCTTGGCCGTTGGGAAAATTTGCAAAATAAAACTCGTTTTATTAGAATACAAAAGCATTTAAAACGATGAGGGCAGCCAATGGAAGAAAAAGTTTTTAATATCACTTTAAAACCCATTACCCAGGCCGGCAAAGCAGAATTTATAGAAAAAATACAAGAATCTTTTGGATTGGCCTTAAAAGAACAATTTTCCGTTACCGATAAAATTCCTTCGCAACAAGAATTAAACGCCGCTTTTAACGCCCCCGAAAACGAAACCTTGTGTATTTTGAATGGAACGCAAAAAGTAGGCGGCGCGGTCATTCGTCTAAATCCGCAAGCGCACCATAATTGGCTGGAATTGTTTTTCATTTATGCCGGCCGACACGGCGGCGGGCTTGGCTTGGCCGCCTGGAAAGCCATTGAACAACGCTATCCTCAAACCAAAATATGGGAAACGGTTACCCCGTATTTTGAAAAAAGAAATATCCATTTTTACGTTAATAAATGCGGTTTTCAAATTGTGGAATTTTGTACGCCGCACCATTTAAGCTTGGAAGAACGCTACAATCACTCGCATAAACCGCCCATTCCCGGTACGGAAGAATTTTTTCGGTTTCAAAAAATAATGACTATCCGTTAAATTTCGTTTTTTGGAACTAACTTCACGAAGTAAGCCTATTTCGTGTATCGCCTACCGAAACGACGGGAAATATGCTAAAATAACAGATGTGTATTTCTATTCTTAACTGGAGGATTTAACCTATGGAAACGACAGCCCAAGGTGGAGGAATGTTCTTCTGGCTGCTTTTGCTTGCGTTCGGGTTCGTGGTCATTTTTCTGCCCGCGCGCTCGCAGAAAAAACGCGAACAGGAGCTGATGACAAAAGTCAACGCCCTGCAAAAAGGCGATCAAGTGATCATTCCCGGCGGAATCATCGGCACCATAGCCGGTTTCAAAGACAACGCAATTGAAGTTAAAATTGCCGAAAACGTGAAACTGACTGTGCTCAAAACCGCCATCGTCGGATTTCCCGCCGATATGCAACCCGCTGCCCAAGAAGGAGGCGCTAAGTAATGTCTAACAAGTTAGCCGTAAAATGGGGACTTATCATCGCCATTTTGCTGGGGTC
>CALVFE010000035.1 GCA_944326765.1 uncultured Elusimicrobiales bacterium
AAAAAACCCCTCAGCGCGTTGATTTAAAGGCTTATTTACAGTTTAATAATTTACTGCCAACAAATCAACGCTAGAGGAAGTGTATCAAAAAAAAAAACGCGTCAAGCCCCCTCATTCCTGTCCTATTTTTCAAAAAAAGTTTCCAATAAAATTCCCGGGCTTGCACCCGGGTTTATGGCGAGAAACATTTTAAAAACCCGCGTATTAACTATGCGGTTTTTTACAGAATAGATTTATTTTTCGGCCCATCGCCAGAAATTATCCTCAAAATTGGCAATAGAATTATATCGGTAAGCACGCCCCAGCGCTTTTTCCACCGAATAAGGTTGGTAAACCGTTTTTCCCCGCGAGTCCTTTACCAAAAACCCCGTCGTAGGATTACGTACCGCCTCCCCTTCCGAAAGAAGCCGCGTAAACTGTTCAAACTGCATACGATTAGAAGGAGATGTCCCTCCCGCCGGATTTAATAAAAAACGCACCATTAAATACGCCTGAAAATACCAATCCTGCGTTTTTCCCCTTCCTTCCGCCGCAGCCAAAGACCCCTCCTCCATAAATTCTGCAAAAGGGGTCAAATATACGGGTTTTCCGGGTTTTTTAGAAGTTAATTTCTTAGCCGACGAGCCAAACATAGCCGAAGATCCAAAGGTGGCCACCTCCGTAGAAGGGTCGCGCTGGAAATTAATCGTTTTAAAATCATTATTCCACGGGCCGCCTTTGTTGCCGTTATACGCTTGGTCTTCCAACAATACCGCCAATCCCTCGTCTAACCAAGTGGGCGTCATAATCCGGCCTGTTTGATGACTGTCAAAAAACTGCTGGGTAAAAATATGGGTTAATTCGTGGGTAAAAACTTCTTTCAGTTCCTGATTTTTCCCCGGCTCGTCATAGACTACAATCTCCCCGCGGGTGGGATATGCCATAGCCCGCGTCCAAGCTTTGGCATTCGGCTCGTGGCGCAAATAAGACTGATGGTCCTGATACACAAACACCCGCACCCGTCCGGACATCATCCACGGAATAAAACGCCGCAACGTTTGGTAAGCAGACTCGAACGTCATCGACATATTAGACGAACTTATCCCTGAAGAACGTTTTTGCGTATAGATATCAAAATGCGTGCTTTTGGAAGCCACCCAAGTAACGCCGGGACGGTACGCATTGGGATTGAATTTTTTATTAGGCGCCGGAACCGTTTTCGGACGGTTTTGCGCCGCGGAAGGCGGAATTTTACGCCCAGCCGTCTGTAACGCTTCCTTGGATTTTTCCAGCATTTTTACCGCATATTCGAGTTCCGCTTCAGCGGCGGCATCTTCGGCTGAAACTTCTTCCGAGTCCGTTTCGGCAGCGGTTTGCTGCTGTGAAGCAGGCAATAGCGCATTTGATTGTTCAATATCTTTTTCCAAAGCAGTCGGCTTCGCTGCGCTGGCTGCCGATTGAGCTCTTTTTTCTTTGGCTTGTTGTACTCGTCTGGCAGCTGCCGGAGAAAGCTGTTTGGTCGGAGCGGCAACCGTCGTCTGTACACTTTGCACCGTACCGCCCATTTCTAAAGGCATATCCAATACGGACGCCGAAGAAACCGTGGCTGAAGAGGGAGTTGTAGGACTTACCGACACAGCCGCAGCCGTACCAACTACTTCCGAGGAATTTTGCAGGGATTGTTTTAATAAATCGATGTTGGACTGCGGAGTTTCTACCGCCGTAGATACCCGAATCGAAGACGACACCTCCGGCGCGGCAGATTGACGCTGCGCCCAGCCAGAAACGTTAAAAAATACAATACATAAAAATAAAATAAAAATTCTCATACAGACACCCTGTTATAAGGTATCAACATCTGATTCGATGATATATTGCAGCTCGCACTTTTTATTACTGTCTTCCGTGGGACTGGTCTGCGTAAACTGCGCCGTTACCTCATACTCCTCTCCGTTGATCGTAATTTTGCATGTATGGGAACGCACGCTGTTAGCCGCCGAACAAGTGGTAGTAAGGCTGGAACTGCTACAATACATAATGCACTGCGACATATCCCGCGCAAAAACTTCCGGACTTTTTAATGACCACAAAGTATTTACTTCCGCCATACACGAATTTACCAACATCTGAGCAGATACCGTGCGCCGCGTCTTGCGCGCCGCCGTAGAACGCGATAAACTGGCGCGCAGCAACATCGTCGCCATACCGGCTAAAATAACGGTAATCAACAAAACTTGCAATAAAGCGGCTCCTTTCTTATTTCTCATCATAAAACCCCTTATTCCACACGAAACCCATTCGGAAGCACAAAAATTTCTTCTACTACATCATTTACTACAGGTGTACTCGGAAGTTCGGTAATCAATTTCACCACCAATACACTGGCCAAATCTTTCCGCCGAAAATCCGTCGTAGAAGAGTCTTTGTCGCTGTAGGCTGCATCAGAAGAAGACAGCCTAAATAATGGAACGGGATAATACTTTGCATCGCCGGAAGATCCGATAGGCGGAATAAACTTAACATTATGCAAAAAAATCTCAAAATCACTGTTCGTGGCGGGAGTACCGCAATCAGGCGTAGAAGAATTCCAATCCAAAACGGCGGCGCTCTCCCTGCGATAAATGCTCCCCCCCGTCGAAGATCCCGTAGGAGTAGCCGAAGTAGAACCCGGTACAAAACAATACGTAATATAGGTAGGCGTCTGGACACTGCTAATGGCATTGCCCGTCAAGTCCAGATTCTTTGCCAATACCAATAACGGAATGGCTGACCCGCTGGAAGCCGAATTTATACGCCCGCGCACATACATTACCCGGCTGGAATTATGAATATCTTCCCGTAATTGGCGCAAAGCAATGGATAAGTTATTGCGTAACAAAATTTTACTGCGTCCAACCCCTGATTCACGGGAAGCAGCCGTGGTCAACGCCGCCAACGCTACCCCAATGATGCCTACAATCATCACCGCCAACAAAATCTCCGTCAACGTAAAACCTTTTTTATTCTTCATAACGTAAACCCATTGCATGTAATAGAAAATTTTACACTGCGAACAGTCACCGTTGCAGTTGTCCCCCAACCATCTACCATTCCACTCGCGCCATACTTATTTACAAACGGTATTGTTATGTTTGTTTTATCAGTTCCCGTTGTATAGGAAAAACTGGAATTGTTTTTATCACAAATAGGCGGAAGCATACAATTAATATAATGCGTGGTTCCTACCGCTAACGGAGAACTGTCCCCGCCGCACAGGCCATATTCTAATTCTGACGGAAGAGATGTATTGGAAATCGAAGCTAAAGAAGGCGTGTACATCTGCAGCTGCTCATTGGCGCGTTCCACCGCCAGAATCATCGATTCCCGAATATCCGGACTCCCCGCCTTGCGCGATACGGAAAGCAATACCCCAAACGTACCCGCCGCTACTAATGCCAAAAGTCCCAAAGCAATCAGCCCTTCCAAAACGGTAACCCCTGTTTTCTTAGTTAAAAATTTTTTCATAACTATTCCTTATTCCGCGTTGTCTTTTGCTTTCATAGACTGATCAACATAAATATAATAATCGCTGGCTGTATATTTGCTTCCGGCGCCGGACGCTCCTTGCACCACCACCAGCGGCGTATTGCTCCCGGTAGCTTCATCGATTTGACATACCGTAGGCTGAGAACCGCCCGCAATTGGATTACATGTACAAAATTTGTAAGGCAACCCGACAAAATCTTTATAAGACAAATAACCACAGGCAAATAATTGAGAAATATTCGAACGCGAACTATTGCTCTGCGCACTGTTTTGGTATGGGATACCGTCAGATGACGGAGAAACACACGAAGATGAAGCGGCCAATACCACCTGTTTCCCAGCCGTATCCGTGGGGGTAAAGCAATCCTGCTTCACTCCCAAGCCGCGGCTTACTTGATAATACGTCCGCATGGCCTCGGAAAGTCTTTTAGCCGCTGTTTTTGCCTGGCCGTTTTTTATTTCAAAACGAACCGAACGGAACACCGGCACTGCCATCGATACTACTACGGCAATTACCAACAGCACGGCTAAAATTTCCATCAACGTAAACCCTTTCTTCATAACTAGTTCGCTCCCATCGTTTCCGAGGGTTTTCCCACCGTATCTATACAGTACTTATAGCCACTGGAACTTAAATAACGTTTGGGCAACTTGGAGCTGTTGCCTGACATACAGGCCAAATAAGTCGAGCCCGAACATAAAGAAGAAGATGAACTTCCACATATTTGAAATGTAAAATATTCATCGCTTTCCACAGAGAAAAGGCTCCTCTCCAAATAACCGCAATTTACCAAATTTGCAACTGTTAAAGTGGCCGATGAAGCAATCCCCGGACAAGCGGCCGGATCCAATTTGTATCGCTGCACCGCTGTTGCCAGCACATCAAGCTTGGATTTCGCCCCCGCCACACGGGTATCTGCAGCACTGCTACGATAAGCCACGGTCGCAAAAACAGCCAAAATACCGATAATAGTCGCTGCAATCAAAAGTTCAATCAAAGTAAAACCCTTTTTATTCTGTATCATATATAACCCTTATTACAGTATTGCGCCGTTTTAAGACGTTGTCAAGACGCCCGTTATTTTGTCAGCCGCTTGATGCTGCCGTCCTGCATAAAGGCCGCCCCATAATACTGGCCTTTTGTAGGCCGGGCAGCATAACCGCTATCATACATACAGGCAACCACATCTGAATCGCCTTGACAGCAAAAAGTAAGAGTAGAAGTATTTTCCGGACAGAGAACAAAGGAATATCCTTTGTAAGTACTGGCAGAATCAAACGGAATGGGTGACATATATTTCCGCGCAAACAAAGCAATTTGTGCATTGCCGGAAGTAATTTCGGCATCTGAATTTAAAGTAGTTGTTTGCCAAGACGACCCAACCACTTTGTAAGTAGTCGGATAATTAAAAGGAAGATCCGCCCGTAATGACTTTAGCCCATTCCCCAAATCAATCAGCACCCCTTGCGCCGCCATATAACGATTACGATCCTGCGTTTTCTTATAAGCAGGGAAAGCAAACGCCGCGACAGACACCGCAATAACCACCACAATCAAAATCTCCAGCAAGGTAAACCCTTTGCACGATTTCATTTAACAATTCCCCCTTTTAATTTCCGCCAATCTGAGAGAGTTTAAATATCGGCAAGAAAATAGATGCTACAATGATACCAATCAAAGTACCTACGCCGCAGATTAAAATAGGATCAATAACTGCAGAGAAACGAGCAATAAACTGATCTACGTTATCAGAATAGAACTTAGACAGTGTTGCAATAATACTCGGCAACTTACCGGATTCTTCCCCCATCAGCATCATTTCCGTCATCAATCCGGGAAAAACGCCCGTCGCCCGGAAAGATTCAGAAATAGATTTTCCAGCCGCTACCTCGGCACGGACAAATTTCAATGCGTTCTGAATAATCACGTTGCCATCAAAGGATTCTTCCAATACCAAAATAGCATTCAGAATCGTTACCCCGCTTCGAAGCAAGGTCGAAAGCGTAGAAAGCATACGGTCGTAATAGATGTTTTTTAAGAAATTGCCGAAAATCGGCATCGTAAGCAAAAACGAGTGCCAGCGTTTACGGCCTTCTCCGGTTTTAATATAAAACCGGAACGCCACAAATAAAAAGATGGCCGATACGATAATCAAAATACCGTTGTTGATCAGCAAACCCGAAACATTCAATACAATTACGGTAATAAGCGGCAGATCGATGTTGAAGTCTTTAAAGATCTGGGCAAAAGTCGGTACAATCCCCAAAATGAAGTAAATCAATACCCCTACAGACGCAACCGTCAAAATAGCCGGGTACGTAATAGCCGTAATGATTTTACTCTTCATGGCTTCCTGAGTTTTGGTGTAAATCGACACTTGCATCAACGTCTCTGCCAACTGGCCGCCCACTTCACCCGCTTGCACCAACGAAAGCCAAATATGACTGAAAGTTTTTGGGTGATGCGATAAAGCCGTATGTAAAGACTGGCCGCCCGCAATATCTTTGGCTACTTGGGTAAGCACATAGCCCAGAGTCGGGTTTGACGCATATTCTCCCAACAGCGAAACGGCGCGCACCAACGGAACCCCACCGGCAATCAGCGTAGAAAGCTGTTCCGCAAAGAAAGCCAACACATGTCCGGGAACTTTTCCGCCCTTTTTATGGGATTTGGCGGATCCACCGCTTCCAAATAATCCGCCGGCGCCTTCTTTCACTTCCAGCACTAAATAGCCCTTATTTTGCAAAGCCAAAATAACTTTTTCTTTATTGTCCGACGAAACGGATCCTTTTATCGTTTTTCCGTTGGCGTCTTTAACCGTATATGTGTATTTTTGCATAAACCCTCTTTTTTACAATAGGTTACTCATCAGTCGTGGTAATACTCAAGATTTCATCAACCGTCGTTAGCCCGCGAATCACTTTATGCCAACCATTGGCACGCAAATTAAGAGCCCCGGAACGAACCGCCGCCCGTTTAAGCTCCACCAAATCTTGGGTTTTATAAATAATCGTGCGCATTTCCTCCGTCATACGATACACTTCATAAATAGCGCGGCGCCCTATAAACCCGGTACCAAAACATTTAGGACAACCCACCGATTTAAAAAACGTCCAGGAATTTTGATCCCGCGGATTTAAATGCCCTTCCTGTATGATACGCGCCAACATGGCCGGATCCGGAATATGCGGCACTTTGCAATACGGACACAAAATACGTACCAAACGCTGGGCAGCCACCAACGCTAAAGAACTGGCCAGCAGAAAAGGCTCCATACCCATATCAATCAAACGGGGAACCGCCCCTAAAGCGTCGTTCGTGTGCAGCGTAGATAACACCAAGTGACCGGTTAAAGCGGCTTTTAAACAAGCCTCTGCTGTTTCATTATCGCGGACTTCCCCCACCAGAATTACGTCCGGGTCTTGGCGCAAGAACGAACGCAGTCCGGCGGCAAAGGTCAGCCCAATGGCGGGTTTTACCTGCACCTGACTAATACCCGCCAGCTTATATTCCACCGGGTCTTCCAATGTCATAAAGTTAAGGGCTGGCGTACGAATCGTAGTCAGTACCGCGTTAAGGGTGGTAGATTTACCTGAACCAGTAGGCCCCGTTAAGAAAATCAGCCCGTGCGGTAAATTGGCCGCCTCCAAGAAAGCTTTCTTCTGATCCGGTTCAAACCCTAACCTGTCGATATTCATTTCCCCGGTACCTTTATCCAAAACACGAAGCACCAGTTTTTCCCCATACACCGCCGGACATACAGAAACACGAACCTCAATGGATCGGTTCTGATACCGAATGGTAAAACTTCCGTCCTGCGGCAAACGCTTCTCCGCAATATCCAACTTGGATAAAATTTTGATACGGGAAATAATCGCACTGACGGATTCTTTAGCCGGCGCCGTTCTTTCATACAAAGATCCATCGATGCGGAAACGCAAACTTACTCTTTCATCAAACAACTCCAAGTGAATATCAGAGGCACGCTCGGAAATAGCTTGGCGCAAAATGGCGTTTACCTGTTTTACGTATTGGGAAGAATTAGGAGAAATTTTATCCAAATCCAAAAAACCGGACACATCTACTTCTTCATCGCTCTCAGCAGTCGCGGCAACGTCTAAGTTGGGTTTAACCGCTTCGTTCATGACCTCTTCCAGCAAGTTTGTATTGGAATAAAAAGAATCGATCACGCGCAACATCTGGCTCTTGCTGGCGATAAACGGCTGCACCTGTTTGCCAGACATCATTTTTATGTTTTCCAACAAAAACACATTGGTCGGATCCAATACGGCAACCGCCAGTTCATCATCTTCTACGAACAGCGGAATGACCATATTCTCACGCGCAAATTTTTCAGGAATGATTTCTTGTAAATTTTGTTCTCTTTCCGGTACTAAAATACCATTCTCTTTCGAAGCGTAGGGAACGGAAAAATGTTTGGAAAGCGCAACAGTAACCTGTTCTTCAGAAGCAAAACCAAATTTAACAATTGCCTCTGCAACGGACACATTATTTTGCTTGGCATAAAGCTGCGCACGCTTTACTTGTTCCGCATCTAGGGTACCTTGCTCCATCAAAATTTCACTTATCTGTTTTGCCATTTCCTAATCCTCGTACAAACCCTGTTTTCTCTCTGTTACAGCCTGCCCCCGAAAACCGGGGGCAGGCATTCAAACAATCTTCTTTTTTATTCCGCCAAGATGGTCGGGGTAATGAAGATGACCAAGTCGGTGGTGTTTTTAGATTTAGTTTTACTGGTAAACAGCCAACCCAATATCGGGATATCTCCCAAAAGCGGCACCTTGCGGGTCTGATCCGTTTCGCGGGAAGTCAACAGACCTCCGATAACAACCGTTTGACCATTTTTCACACGTACCAGCGTAGAAGCCGCGCGGGTAGTGGTATCTTTTGAGAAGTCAAACCCAGAGCTGACGATATCCGAATAAGACGGCTGTACATATAAAGTTACATATCCTTCGCGGTTTACCTGCGGAGTAACCTGCAAGGTAAGACCCACTCTTTTTCTTTCTGCAGAGGTGGTCGTCATACCTTCGCCGGATCCGCTGCCGGACTGACTCATCGTCTGACCGACCGTCGCGTCCGTAGAAGTAGTAATCGTAGCCGTTTTGTTGTTCAAGGTTACGACTTTCGGTTTACCCAAGTATTTAGCTTCCCCGCGAGTCAACAAGCTTTTCAGCACAATATTGAAAGCCGAGAAATCCAACAAACCGCCTTCATCGCTCTGATCAGAAGAACTGGAAGAACTGGAAGAACTTCCGGAATCTCCACCGCCGGAATCACTGTTTATCTGGTCTTTGGTCGGGAAAATAAAGTTCCAGCCCTTTACGCCGTTTCCTTCAATGTAATCCAAATCGACTACACGGCTGGGCCCGGTCATGGACACCAATGAGCCGCTTTCTCCGCCATACTCAAAACCTAAGCTCAAACCGCTGGTTTTGCTGACTTCTACAATCTGCGCTTCAATTAAAATCTGCGGTGGCTTGATATCCAATTCGGCCAAAATATTTTCCACCTGCGGGAAAATTTCCGCCACGTCCGTAATAATCAACTTATTGGTGCGGGGATCAACGGCAATTTTCCCAACGGGAGAAAGCATACTTTTGACGATATTTGTAATTTCCGCTCCGCCGCTATAGGAATCCGAAGAACCCGTACCGCCCATGCCGCTTATACCCATGCCGCTATCCATACTGGAACTGGAATAGCTGCTGGAAGATCCTCCGGTAGAAACGTCCTGCGGCATAATGCTGTTCAGCTCGCTTTGGGCAGAACCGATACCTTGGAGGGAAATATAGCTCAAAGTATAGATTTTAGTAATTGTATCCGGAGCGTCGCTGGAACGTTTGGTTACAACATAGCTGTCGCTTTTGCCGATGCGCTGGTACGTCAAGCCGTGTACACGAAGCAGTGTATCCAGTGCCTCCCTTACCGTAACACGGGTCAACGAAGCCGTAACTTTCTTATTGGCGAATTCTTCGCTCATAATAAAGTTAATTTTGGCCTGCGTGGTAATGCTGTTTAAAAACGCCGATATCGGTACGTTGGAAACCCGAATGGACACTTTGCGGTCCAAGGGAGAAAACACTTCGGTTTCCTTATACAGATCGGATTCGCCCGACAGCTTTACCGTCACGTCCTCCGTCAAGGCGATCGTGTCATCACTGGGAAGAGTCTGCTTGGCTTGCTGCGCCGAAACCGTACCGGCTAATCCCAGAGAAAAGACACACGCCAGCACAACTGCTAAACGATTAGTCATCTGTCCTCCTGTTATTTGTTCCTAAATGAGTTTTTAAAAATTACAACTGCACTTTCCGTACAAATTTATGACCCTTATACGAGAAAACTACCTCGTCCGGGTGAACTTCCACAATGCGGGCGCCATAAATGCTTTTACCCACGGTGTAAATCTTTTCACCAATAAATACTTCCTGCCCGATGATACCGGTAACTCTGATTTTATTGCGAACCTCACGAGTCGGATCCTTAATGCGCGCCAATTCCAGCTGACGCAGCCGTTCGGCTGCTTCGCGGCGGCGTCTTTCTTCGGCCAGTTTGCGCTGTCGTTCGGCTTCCAACGCAGCCAACCGCTGCTGTTCCCGATATTGTAACAACAAAAAATCATCAGGAGAAAGAGTCGGATCCCGACGGTTTTTAGGATTATAAACCACCCGAGGGGCTTTTGCTTCCTGCACTGCTTCCTGCAGTTCTTCCCGAGGAGCTACAAAATCTTCTCCCGGTGCGACGATTTCCGCCTCAGCCGCAAGGACAACTTCCTGCGCCTGCGGAGCGGCTACCGTTTCCACCGAAACGTCGGCCTGTGCCGCCAATGTTTCTTTTACCCCAGGAGCAGTTTTCCCTTCTAACGCCTTTGCGGCCGGATCTCCCGAAGCTACGGCCACGGGCTCCGTCGCAGAGTCCTCTTTTGGCTGGGCAGAAACAAAAGGCGCCGCCACCAAGGATATTAAGGCAAATAAGCACAAAAATTTCTTCGTCATTTATTTACCCTCCTTAGCAGTTGCCTCTTTTTGAGCTTGTTTCGCAGCCTTTTGTTCTTCCATAATTTTATCATAATCCTTAAATAAGGATTTGGCAATCTTTTCTTTTGGGAAAATGGTATTAAACCGCATGGAAATTTTATTGTGTCCCAATTTTTCCGGGTCAGTCTCTTTGGCTAAAGAAAACTCGGATACTTTCACATATTCCTCTTTATTTTCCACGTTCGCCAAAAACTCGGCAAACTGATCGAACTCCATATCCGCATTTACCCGCAACGAAGCCGCCACATAAGAAGCATTGGAAGAATCTTCCGCTTGACTCCCTTCCATCTGAGGGGTAATTTCCGCTGCTTTGAAAATACCCAGAATCTGGCTTAATAACCACTCATTTTTAGCCGAAATATCAGGAAAACGAGGTTCCAAAGACAACAATTTTTTCTTATTGCTTTGATATTCCAGTTCGCTGGTTTGCTGCACACGGATAGCTTCCATCTGCCCTTCATAATTAGCAATTTTTTCTGCAAACTTTCCGCTTAAAAATTTGAAGGCCAGAAACACAACCAAGATGGCAATAAACTGTTTTAAAAACAGTTTAAAATTACCTTCTTGGGCAACCGTCTGAATATCTTGAAAACCCTTTTTTAAGTTTTCAACAAATTTATTTGTCTTTAAATTAGCCGACATATCAGCGCCCTCCTTCCTTTGCGCAGGTAAACACGAAACTGGTTTCCTGCCCGGCGTTAGTACGGCCCGATGCCGCCGCAGTGGCGGTATTTCCCGCACCGGCTACATTGATATAACGGATTGTCGCATTATTGCCGCAAATTCTCTTAAAATTTGGCATTTGCACCAAGGCATCTTTAAATTGGTTGCCCAAGGCCAAATCGGCTCGTCCGTCTTTACCTGTTTTGATAGCGCCTTCTATCGTAATATTTCCCGAAGAAGTGCCTTTGGAGGGAAAAGAGTCCGTATAGGTCAACTTATTAACCCATATTTCCTGAGGAATCGTTTCTACCATTTCCACCAAAAGCGGCGTTAACGGTTTGTCATTTTGCAGCATCGCGTCCAAACTGGAATTTTGAGTTTTCATTTTGCTCAGGTTGGACTGAATCTGCGTGGCGGTTAACCCATCAAAATCCGCAATCGTCTGCTTATTAGATGCTTTCGTTTCCGCCAACTCTTTTGCTTTGCTCTGCACCCCCAGCCAGCCTTTTCCAATCAACAAAAGGAAAATTACCACCAACACCGCGGCAACTTTCCAAGCCGTCAAGCTGGCGTTAAACTCATATTCACTTAAACGATTGCCTTTGGTAAAATCCAAATCAGGCGTTTTATGGTCATAAAACTTAATACTCGCCCCAATCGCCGCAATTTCTCCGGCCGATTTGGTTTCAATCCCATATACTTCGTGCAAATCCCATTTGCGTACCGGTTTTTTGGAATCCGCTTCCAAAGCCGGAATCCACTGTTCGGTTTCATGCCCAACGATCACGGCTTCTTCAAACGGATCCTTTTCCAACTGTTTGGCAATAAATTCCGTGCAATTGGTAATTTCAAAGCGGCGTCGTTCTGCCGGGAGAGATCCGGAAATTTCCACATCGCGCAGCAACACGGGGGCATTCTCGTTTAAGAAAACGAAACTCGCCAAGTCTTTGCCAAAGAAAGAATATATGCGCCCGCCCTGCCCGACAGCTTCTTTATCACTGTCATTAAAAGCACGCCCCAAAGACAAGCTGGAAGGTTCTACCGATACCAACTCCAATCCCGCCGATTTAAGCCCTTTTTGCAGACGTTCAATAATGAGTTTGGTAGTCATCGCAAATACAACGCCCAGCCGTTTTTGCTTGGTAGCGGCGGTTTCAAACTCATACACATGATACGCATATTCCGCTTTTTCAAAAGGGAAATGAATATATTTGCGCGCCTGCAGCGGAATAGAACTCTTCCACATTTTCCGTTCGATAGCCGCCGGAATTACAAAGTGGCGCAATAAACAAAACGCCGGCGCCAAACTGACAACCACTTTATTGGTTTTCCATTTTTTCTTGGAAGTTACTTTCCCCAACGCTTCCAACCAACTGTCCATGGAGAAAAAAGTTTCATTTAAATCCAATGGTTTTAATAATGTCTTATCCACGGAATTAATCGGCACGCGTACAAGCGATTCCAAAACGGTTCCGCTGTCCCGTTTAGAACTTTGCGCAATATACATTTCATCCACGCCGATATAAATACCCAAACAATCCGGGTGGGCATTCATGTTTTTACCGATTAAAGTTTCAGAAAAACTCATAGTTACCTCGGATTAATTTCCATATTGTTCGTACGGCATATCATAGGGATTATTGACAGGCAATTCCGCCGGAGCGGCTGATTGACCTGTTCCCGCAGGCGCATTATACGGCTGATTGGCCGACGCCGGAGCATAGGACTGCCCGACAGCGTCCGCCGGCATGCCGCCCAAGGTATCGGGAATATCCGCCGATCCGTCCGGCATAGAATAGGAATCCGCCTGAGAATAAGCGACTTCTTCACTTGGAACAGACGTTGTTTCCGGCTCCACTGCTTTCATCGTACGACCGGGTTTTACCCACAGGCGCGAGGCCTTATAGTTACACGCCGGGCATAATTCATCACCCACAGCTACCTGGCAAGAACCCGTACTGCAACCGGCGGAAGAAGCACTCTTTTGTTCGGTACATTTCACAATCACACGCCGCCGCAAAGTTTGTTTTTGCCCTTTCAAATCGGTAGCGGTCAACACCAACGTATATTTTCCGCACGGAAGTTCCGGCCCGATAATTCCTTTTCTTCCGTTCCATAAAATCTGATGATATACCGGAGTAAAACCTTCCAGCTGGCGCACCACATAGTATTTACCATCGCGCCCGTGCTGCACGACTTGCAATACCCAGTTATCGATGGGATTTACCGTTTCTAATACAGAAAAATCGATAGCATACGCTTCCCCCAGGGAGCGGTCGATGGCGTGGCACTGCGGCACAATGGCCATGCTTAACAACGGCGCTTTTTGATTGTCTTCATTTTTTTCCATGCGGGTAGGCAATTTAGCCGTAAAATCAAAAACAATGGCTAAGCCGTTTAAATTGGCAAAACGAGCAGGCGGTTCTTGATCCACCAGTCCCATATTATAATGGAGTTTCCCCTGCGAAATACCGCGGTTTACAAAATAGGAATTAAGCGCCATCGCCTGGCGGATACCCGAAAGAGTTACATCATCGGTATAAGAACCGGGCGGCAAAATCACATATCCGGCACCTTGCGTAAGCGCCAGCAAATCATAGATATCATCTAACAGCGGAAGCGCTTCCGGGCGGAATTTATTTCCTTGAAAAATAACATCGGCGTCCATGTCTATTGCATCGGGAAGTTCATCGCGAAAATAAAGATGCACGCCTTTGGCGGCGGTAATTTTTTCCACGGCAGAAGCCGTCATGCTGTCTAATTTTTGGCGGGTATAAATATCCCGCGCTTCAATCGCTTCGGGAGAAGTCAAATCGGCGAAAGTAGAAGAAGCGGTTTCCTCCGCCGCAACGGTTTTCGTCGTGGAGCTTAATACCTCTTCTTGACGGGGAGCCGGTTCAGTTTCTGCCGGTTTAAGCGCGGCTGGTTCAGTTTCCTCGGCGGCTTGTAGCACAGCATTCGTTTGGTTTTCAATGGCTTCCTGGTCGGCCTGATCGGTAGCGGAAAGCCCCAGAGAACCCGCCGTAGCATTGACCGTAGCCGCTTCCAGCGCGGCCTCATTTACATCGGCCGCTTGTTGAATGGCTGCTTGGCGTGCTTGCTCCGCCCGTTCTTGGGCAGCCAACCGGTTGGCTTCGATACGTTCAGTTAAAGCTTGTTGTTGGGCATCGACTTCTGCCAAAGCATTGTCTTGCGCCGCTTGCGCTTT
>CALVFE010000036.1 GCA_944326765.1 uncultured Elusimicrobiales bacterium
CATGAAAACAGGCGGGGTCCGAAAACCCCGCCCGTGAGCATCATTTATCAAACCTCCGGAGTGCTCCGGAGGAAATCATTTTTTATTTTCCTGTGCTTTGGGTTTGAAAAGCACTTCATAAAAATTGCGGCTGTCCACCGCTTCCTGCGGCTGGACAAAAGAAGTATAACTGGTCGGCGCCCGCACGCGCGACACCCCCTGCACGCGGCGCAGCAGGTTATTGCCCGTATCCAAAAAATAGAGCATATCATAGCGGTTAATGACCATAGCCCCCGGATAGGCCAAATCCGCGTCCCAGGCGTTGATATCGTCGCCGTTATAGCCGCGTTTGCCGGTGCCGGCTACGCTTTCCACCCCTGCGCGCAGGTTTTGCAAATCCACGGTAATACGGCGGATACGCTGATTGTCTGTATCGGCCACATAAATACGGCCGAAACGGTCTATCGCCAGCCCCGTGGGGTCGTTAAAACGCGCGTCCGCGGCGCGGCCGGAATTATCCCCTTCATAGCCCGAACGCCCGCTGCCGGCCAGCGTTACCATACGCCCGCTGCGGCGGTCCACAAAGCGGATCTTATGGTTGCCCGTATCGGCAATATATAAATTGTCATATTTATCAAACAAAATGGCCGTCGGGTGATTTAAACTGGTGCGAATCGCGACGTCCAAATCCCCGTTGTCGCGCGCTTCCCCGTCCCCCGCCACGGTAATTAATTTCCCCGTTATAAAGTCTATCATGCGAATGCGGTTATTGCCGGTATCGGCAATAAAAATTTGCCCTTTGCTGTTAATAGCCACTCCGGCGGGATTGTTCAGCGCGGTATTTTTGGCGCGCGCTCCTTCCCCTTCATAGCCGCGGCGGCCGTTGCCGGCTATGGTATGCAGATAGCCTTTAATATCCAGCAACCGAATACGCTGGTTGCCCGTATCGGCGATATACAGATTGCCGATACTGTCAAAAGCCAGTGCGGTTGGACCGTTCAGCTCCGCCATATTGGCATTACCGCCGTCATTGGCAAAGCCGGCCTTGCCCGTACCGGCTATGGTTTCAATTTCTCCGGTGCGCACATTAATACGGCGGACGCGGTGGTTGCGCGTATCGGCAATATAAATATTGTTCCAGCGGTCTATGGCCAACCCCATAGGATTGGCAAAACGCGCATATTGCGCGTCGCCCCCGTCCCCCGCGTAAGCGCGTTTGCCCGCCACGCCGGCGATATCTTCAATAAAGCCCATTTCGCTCAGGCGCACGGCGGCAAAAGCAAAGCAGCAGACAAACACGGCCGATACAGCGCATATAAAACGTTTCATATTTGTTCCTTCCTTTTTTTCATACTAACAAAAACAAGCCAAACACGCAAACGGACCTTTCAAGCAGAATGATAATTTGTTAAAATAATTACAAGGAAGTTTAGCATTCAGCCGCATTCCATGCGGAACATATCACGAGGAATTACATGATTATACTTTTCTTAAACTGCGGCAGCTCCTCAGTCAAGTACAGCGTTTATGACTGGGACAAAAAACGCAGTCTGGCCGCCGGCACGGTGGAGCGCGTCGGCATTGCCGGCTCTTTTATTACCCACGAACGCCCGGGCAAAGAAGCCTTTGAACTGAAACACGATTGCAAAAATCATAAAGACGCCATTAATCTGGTGATTGATACGCTGACCAGCAAAGAGCACGGCGTTATTGAAAACACCAAAATGATTTCCGCCGTCGGGCACCGTATCGTACACGGCGGCAAATTTACCAAATCCGTCGTGGCGGACAAGGCAGTAATTGACGAACTGAAAAACATCGCCGACTTGGCCCCGCTGCACAATCCGGCCCACATTATGGGCATTGAAGCCGCCATGTCCATTTTGCCCGACGTCATGCATGTATGCGTGATGGACACCGCTTTTCACCAGACCATGCCGGCTTCGTCTTATATGTACGCCCTGCCGCGCAGCTGGTATACCGATTACAGCATGCGCCGCTTCGGCGCGCACGGTTCTTCGGCCCTGTATTGCTCCCGCCGCGCCGCGGTGCTGCTGGGCAAGCATGTGGACGAAACCAATACCATCATCTGCCATATCGGCAACGGCGCCAGCTGCACCGCCGTTAAAAATGGTCAGTGCTACGACACCAGCATGGGGCTGACCCCGCTGGAAGGCCTGATTATGGGCACGCGCAGCGGCGACATTGACCCCTCCATTTGCTTTCACATGATGAAAAAGCTCAATATGAGCCCCGACGAAATGTACCGCATTTTAAACCGCGAAAGCGGCGTAAAAGCCATTACGGGCGGCCGCTTTGCCGACCGGCGCGACATCGTGGAAAACGCCAAAAAAGGCGATGAGCTGTGCAAGCTGGCTATTGCCATGGAAAGCTACCGCATTAAAAAATACATCGGCTCTTATATGGCCGCGCTGGGCCGCGTGGACGCCATTGTGTTCACCGCCGGCGTGGGCGAAAGAAGCCCCGTTATCCGCGGCAAAGCCGTGGAAGGACTGGAGAATTACGGCATTGTGCTGGATGAGGACAAAAACCGCGACGCCGTAACCAAAAACGCCGAAAGCTGCATTTCGGCGGACAGCTCCAAGGTCAAGATTTTTGTGGTACCGACGGACGAGGAAATCGTCGGCGTG
This sequence comes from uncultured Elusimicrobiales bacterium, assembly GCA_944326765.1. Taxonomy (GTDB): domain Bacteria; phylum Elusimicrobiota; class Elusimicrobia; order Elusimicrobiales; family Elusimicrobiaceae; genus Avelusimicrobium. The sequence continues at coordinate 2,631 of CALVFE010000036.1, forward strand.
CAGGATATTGTGGCCTTACAGGCCGGCACATACGACGTTTACACCAAGTTCCATTATATTTTTGAAGACAAAGATTACCGCAACAGTTTACGCGACGAAGCGTTCATAGAAGAGGTAAAAAGAAAACCGTTCCTTGTAAACGCTGCCGTAAACTTGCCGGACGCTTTGAAACAAAAACAATAATACTCCGCCCCGTGCCGTTTAAGGCACGGGGCTTATTTTAGAAAAGAAAAACATTCCTACGGAGGAAAAATAACATATGTTCATGCCCAAAGAAGCCAAATTCTTTGACTTGTTTGACAAGCAGGCCGAAAACCTGGTTAACGCGGCGGAGTTTTATAAAAAACTGGTGGAGGAAGCCGCCTTTACGCCGGAAAACGTACGCGCCATGCATGAAAGAGAACATTACGGAGACGAATTGACGCATACCATTATCAATACGTTAAACGAAACGTTCATCACCCCCTTTGACCGCGAGGATATCATGGCCCTGGCCAACCACATGGACGATATTGTGGACGGCATTTACATGATTACCAACCGCTTCTGCCTCTATAAAATTACCAAACCGACGGAAGCCTCCAAAAAGCTGGGCGGAGTCATTGCCCAGTCCACCAAAGCGCTGCAAAAAGCCCTGGCCGCCCTGCGCAATAAAAAAATGATGAAAGAAACCCTGCTGCAGTGCGTGGAAATCAACCGCCTGGAAAACGAGGCCGACGTGATCCGCGACGAGGCCATCTCCGAGCTGTTTGAAAAAGAAAAAGACCCGATTATGATTATCAAACAGAAAGAACTGTACGAAGAGGCGGAAAATGTGGCCGATTACTGCGAACATACGGCCAATGTGGTGGAATCTATCCTGGTAAAGAACAACTAAGCCTATGACCTGGATTATTTTACTGATTCTGTTGGCGTTGTTTTTTGACTACCTCAACGGTTTCCACGACGCGGCCAACTCCGTGGCGACCGTCGTGTCCACGCGCGTGCTCTCGCCCAAAATGGCGGTGGCCTGGGCGGCGTTTTTTAACTTCGTCGCCTTTCTGGTGTTCCACACCGGCGTGGCCAAAACCATCGGCAGCGGCATTGTAGACATCAGTATTGTGGACGCCAACCTGGTGTTCGGAGCGCTGTGCGGCGCCTGCGCCTGGAATATCCTGACCTGGTGGTGGGGCCTGCCGTCCAGCTCCTCCCACGCGCTTATCGGCGGACTGATCGGCGCGGGGCTGGTAAAAGCCGGCACCGAAGGGCTGGTGGCCAGCGGTATTATTAAAACGGTGCTGTTTATCTTCGTGTCGCCGCTGCTGGGCTTTATTTTAAGCCTGATCATCGGCATCATCGTGTTTAATCTGTTCCGCAAAACCAATCCGTTTAAAGTGGACCATATTTTCCGTATCGGCCAGTTATTCTCCGCGGCGGCCTACAGCCTGGGCCACGGCGGCAACGATGCGCAGAAAACCATGGGTATCATCAGCATGCTGCTGCTGGGCGGACTGGCGGGGCAGGAAGCCGCTCCCATACGCGATTTCCTGTTAAGCCATGAGGAACTGCACCTGGTGGCGCAGGGCGAGTTTATCGTCCCCCTGAGCGTGGTGCTGATGTGCCACTCCGCCATTGCCTTGGGCACCCTGTCCGGCGGCTGGCGCATTGTGAAAACCATGGGCCAGAAAATTACGCGCTTGCGCCCCGTAGACGGCTTCTGCGCCGAGTCCGGCTCGGCCATTTCGCTGTTTATCGCTTCGTCTTTGGGCGTGCCCGTGAGCACGACGCATACCATTACCGGCGCTATCGTCGGTGTGGGTTCTCTGCGCCGTCTTTCCAGCGTACGCTGGGGCGTAGCCAACCGCATTGTGTGGGCCTGGTTTGTAACCATTCCCGCGGCGGCGGCCATAGCCGCGGCGGCCTACTGGCTCAAAGTAACGATATTCGGATAACCGATCATTTAACCGAAACCCCGTCTGAAAAGACGGGGTTTTTTGTTTCCGCCGACCCAAAACGCAACGGCAGCGGGTTTGCTATAATGTATATATGGGACTGGAAGAACTGGAACAAAAAGACTATTTCAGCATCGGCGACGTAAAACGCATTACCGGCGTGCCGGAGTATTCCGTGCGCTACTGGGAAGCGGAGTTCGGCCTGATTAAGCCCATCCGCCTGGAAAGCGGCCACCGCCGTTATACCAAGCAGGACGTGTACACCATTTTAAAAATTAAAGATTTGATTTATAAACATAAGCTGACTTTGGAAGGCGCCAAAAAACAGCTGGCCCATACGGCCGGAGCAGGCCGAAATGACGGCCAAAATACGGGCGCGGATATAAAATTTCTCTCGGAAATTAAAGAAACCCTTTCCCAACTTCTCAAAGAATGCTAAAATATATGTACGGCAGTAAATAATTGACAATTTTTCCGGGGAATGGCTCAGTGGTAGAGTGCTCGCTTGGGGTGCGAGAGATCGCGGGTTCGATTCCCGCTTCCCCGACCATTTGACAGTTATTATACGGGGCGTAGCGCAGCTGGTAGCGCGCACGGTTCGGGACCGTGAGGTCGTGGGTTCAAATCCCGCCGCCCCGACCATTTAGAAAGGCACTTCTTACGAAGTGTCTTTTTTGTTGCTCTGTTTTCCTTCCTTTCGTCGGTCTTTAGGGGCTAGTTATATCCATACCGGTTTTAGAGAACTGTTAGTGGAGTGCAAAAAAGGCCCGTTTGGGGCCTTTTTCTCTAACGGGCAAAATGAGAGGATCCACAAAAGGGCCGATAAAAACCTTCATTTATAGATTGAAATAGTAAATTATTGCTATACTAGCATTATGAAACTTATTGATAATATCCAATTAATGAAGGAATGGGACTGGCAAGCCAATAGCAAAGAAGGATTGGAGCCAAGCCAACTGAGTTCAGGAAGTAATAAAAAGGCTAATTGGATTTGTAATAAAGGACATAAATGGAAATCCACTATACATGGGCGAAATTCTGAAGGATATGGATGTCCTTACTGCTCTAATCAGAAAATACTTCCGGGTTATAATGATTTGGCAACAACCCACCCCGAACTACTACAAGATTGGGATTATCAAAAGAACACATTGAAACCATCTGAAGTGACAGCTAGATCAAATAGGAAAGTATGGTGGAAATGTACCAAAGGGCACAGTTACAAAGCTGCAACTGCTCACAAAACCGAAGGGCGAGGCTGCCCTTATTGTTCCAATAAAAAAGTATTGGTGGGGTATAATGATTTAACAACGACACATCCTGCCCTTGCTAATGAGTGGCATCCGACCAAAAATGGCTCATTAAAACCAACAGATATTGTGGCAGGAAGTGCCAGGAAAATATGGTGGAAATGCCCTAAAGGACACGAATATCAAGCAAAAGTGTGTGGCCGCTCCGTTTTGCATAATGGATGTGCCAAATGCAAAGAAGGAAACCAAACCTCATTTCCGGAACAAGCTATTTTTTATTATATTAAACAGATTTTTCCTGATGCCATAAACAGATATAGAGATATTTTTGACAATGGTATGGAGCTAGATATATTCATTCCTTCAAAAAATATTGCTATTGAATATGATGGCTCTTTTTACCACAAAAAGGATAAATCTCTAAAGCGCGAAAAAATTAAATACAATATTTGCCGACAACATCGAATTAAACTCATCCGTATATGTGCAAAAGACAATGCCGATGTTTTTAACTTTACCTCAGATTATACATATATTGAGCCGACCTTAGATGATAGTGACAATACCCAAGGTCTTGATAAAATTATTAGGGAATTATTGTATATGCTGGAATCGGATTTCGGGTTAAATCCACGAAAACGGTATATACGATATACTGGCATATTTATTCGGAAAATATCTGTAGATGTAAATATTGAAAGAGACAGGTATCAGATTAATGCATACAGAGAAAATGCCATTTTCAAAAAATCTTTAGCCCAGGTAAGACCTGACTTATCCGAAGAATGGGATTATAAAAAAAATCAAGGATTAACCCCCGAGATGTTTCCAGTTGGTTCCCATACAGAAGTTTGGTGGATATGTAAAAAATGTGGTACATCATACCCCAAAATAATTCGTACTAGAAGTAGATTAAAAACAACCTGTCCACATTGCAATATTAAGTGTAAATCCAAACAATATATACTGTATATGCGTGATAAAAAAACTTCTCAAATCTTACAGACATTTAATTCCGTAGCCGAAGCAGCAAAAAAGACTGGAATTTGTGATTCCAATATTGCTGGAGCATGTAGAGGATCCCGCAAAACTGCGGGAGGTTATATTTGGCAAAAAGAATATAGAAACCACTATGATAAATAAAAGTTTTAAATCTATGAATATCTGAAATCATCTACAATCCAAATATAATAAATAAGCAATTACTTTTCTTTTCCCCATTGCATTTCCTGATATCTGAATATGCTTTCCCGCTCAGCCAAGGTCATCAATTCCTTCAAACTCATATTTTGCGGATTTCTATACTCTAAAATATCCGCCACTATCTTGGGTGACAGATAACACAAATTCAAATACCGGGCAAAAGTGCGTTTATTCATTCCACTGGCCTTTTCCCATTCGCGGGAAGTCATGCCGCTTTCTATCATCTTCTTACACTGCCACGCACGCGCGAGCCCACGCACCAAACTTTCATTTAGTTGCCGTACCGTCAAAATATTCTGCGCCGTTCCATTTTGTAGCCGCGTAGAGGATACATTATCTATATAAAAAGTGGCCCGCAAGGTGATTGTATTTTTCCCTATATCCGGCATAAGTAAATCATTTTGCCGCTGTTCCTGCATGGGATTCTTCCGGCAAACATCCAAAAACGCGTTCTTGTCCAATTCAAGTTGTAAATGGCAGTCTGTACCAGTTTTTATACAAACGGCTCGTTTTATGCACGTTTTAGCCTCATTAACGCCAATCTGGCTGCTATCCGTCTGTAAATCTAAACTGCTCAAATCAGTTCGGCAAATTGTATCCAATACAAAACCGTCCAGTTGCACCACCGGAATATGAATCCCATTTCTAACAAAGTAATACTGGAATTTCTGCCCCTTTTTAGTCGTACTGGTCAATTTATAAGGATTTCCTTTATCATCAAACAATTTATCCGCCAATAAAGCCTTTTGACGGATATATGAGCGATATGCCCGTAATCCGTTCTTAGAATTCCCTATTTTGGATTGCACCTGTTCAAAAATTTCACAAGGTACAAGAGGCGCTTGTTTGCCGACATAGACCTTATTAGCCGCCAAATGCGGCATTTTGCCTATATAGACCGGATTTCCAAGGATTCGTTGTATAGACCCGTACCGGAACAAATGCCCGCCACGTTTATCCCCAGACGCCGTTTGCCAACATTTACTGCGGTATCCTTGCTGATTCATCCAATCGGCTGTAGCTTGTATATTGCCCAATTCCAGATACTTGGTAAAAATCAGGTTTACAAGCTCGGCTTCTTGCGGATTAGGGATAAGTTGCTTGTCTTTAAGGTCATACCCCAACGGCGGAGTTCCCCCCATCCATAGCCCTTTGGCCTTACTGGCGGCAATTTTGTCCCGCACGCGCTCCGCCGATACTTCCCGCTCAAATTGGGCAAAAGATAACAGCATATTGAGCGTTAATTTTCCCATAGAATTACTGGTATCAAAGGATTGGGTAATGGACACAAAGTTGCAACTGTATTTATCAAACTCTTGCATCATTTTGTGGAAATCTATAATAGAACGCGACAACCGGTCCACTTTATAGACGACAACTACCTGTATTTGTCCAGTCCGGATATCGTTAAGAAGCGTTTTTAAGCCGGGGCGTTCCATCGTTCCGCCGCTAATGCCGCCATCCGAATAAGTCTTATAATATTCCCAGTTATTGAATGCTTGGGACAGGATATAGGCCTTACACGCCTCCTCCTGATTTTGGAGCGAGTTAAACTCCATATCTAGGCCGTGCTCTGTGGATTTACGGGTGTATATAGCACAGTTAATTTTGGTCATATTTGGTACAATTCTCCTATACACAGTAACGCTTACTATCGGGAGATAAGTCAAGGAGATAAAATTTTATGCCGTACAGAAAAGAAGAGAACTGGTGCTTTTCATACCAGAGGAAAGATGGGCAAAATAATGACTATTATATTTTCCCAAAAGATAAACAGGCCTTTTGGAAACTTGCTGAAGAAAATGGAGAAATCCATTTGCGATTTATCGGCAAATATGAGCAAGCAGTTCCTTGTTACCAACATATTATTACTGTTGGTAAAAACCATAAAAATTATACTGTTTCTAACTTTATTCGTCGTAGCACAATAAAAAACATACGCCTTTCCAAACTATTCAAAGATACTATTATTTTAGCTGTACCCAAAGGAGCCGAAGATGCATTGGCGTACCGTTTAGCTGATTTTAATCAGGGAAATGAAACTATCCGCGTTGAAAAAGAAATTAAAAGGCAAAACCACCTTCACCGCCCTTTTCAAGAGCCGCTAGGCCCCGAACCCAAACGCCAAGGTTCTAGTGTTTCGGCACACGCTATTTATCCCCGTGATATTAGAAAAAAAGCAAATGCTATCCGAAAAGCCAATTTTTTGTGTGAAATCTCTAATAATCACCCCCTCTTTAAATCCCGCACTACCCATCAAAACTATGTGGAAGGACACCATCTAATTCCATTAAAACAATGGGATAACTTTCTATTTTCTTTGGATGTAGAGGCAAATATTGTAGTGCTATGCCCTCATTGCCACAGGCTGTTACATCACGGGAAAAAAGAAGATATCAGACCACTATTAGACCTCTTATTCCAAAAACGAAAGCAAGCTCTTGCTGACAAAGGGATTCAGCTTACTTGGGAGCAGCTATGTTCTTATTATGGACCTAACGAGTAAGTCCAAAAAATTTAGGGCCGCTTATGTGGCCCCTTGTTATTTTCTGCGCGATAACGGTTAAATTAGGATATATGGTGTTTTCCCACTCGTATTCTTTCTCATTTTTCACTATTACTTGATAAATCTGTCCTTTGTATTTTTTGGTTAGGATAGTTCCTATCGCTAAATTATATTTACATTTACGGGCCCGCTGAATGTATTTTTCTGGGTTACCTGCGTACTTATCAAGACGAGTTATATACTTTTCTGCCAGTTTACAACTATACAACTCGCATTGGATAGCATACCACAAGGGTCTATATTTGCCTTTTCTCCCTCTTAACGGATACCGATAGAATATATCCCAATAAAATTGGAGTTTTTCGTCGGGCAATCCTTTGAGTTCATCAAATTTTTTGGGTAAATAACACTTATTTCTCATTTAGCACCTTCCGAATGCGGTTTATCTTATGGGCCGAGTTTCCTTTGAAATAGTAGGCCTTGGCTAATTCATCAAAAAACTTAATGGCAGTTTGTAAAAGTTCCGCTTCGCGCAATTTCTTGGGCCGCCCGAGTGGATTGCCCGAACGCCCCTTTACAAACTGGTTTTTAACGGGTGGCAGTACGCGCGGCATCATTTGGATAACCCGAAGAACACATATCCGCTGATAGGCCGTTTGACGATTTCCATCGCCACACGGGATATGCTTTTATAGATTTTTCCTTGGTATTCAAAACCTATTTCCAACACTTTTACTTCTATGGTTTGTCCGTGGTAGGTTTTAGTGATAACTGTGCCGACGGCAGGTAAGCGGCTATCTCTTTCTTTAGGTTCTGGAGCGGCTACATCTGCGACTTTTTGTTTGGCAACTTTTACAACTACTTGTTTAGATTTCTTCTTCATAAAAACTCCCGATAGTATTTAGTTTTAGTAGAGCGTTTTTGGCCCATTACTATTACCGCTTACTATCGGGAGTAAAGTCAAATTTATAACAATGAAATTATTCGCCTTGACAAGTCTTAATTTTGAAGTATACAACTATTACTTATCCTGTACAACCAACGACACTAAGAACTAATGCAGAACTCTTTCCAAATAACAATCTAAAAATTTATCATGTAACATCTCCGGAGTAACATTCCGCCTCTGGAGAAGAGAATACAACTCATCCACAGCAGAATACGGCATATAACGGGTATCTAAAGACTTAAACTGGGGTTTATTTGCTTCCCGGTATACTTTATCCCGGTCTTCATCAGGGGCCACAATAATCCATCGTGTAGGAAAAGGCGGAATACGGTCCTGGACGTTTTTCATCCTGCTCAAACCACTAGTTACTCCAGTAGAATGTTCCACCTCCATAACCGCAGGCATAAAACGGTCTCCTTGAAACCAAATACAATCAACCAGCAAAGCTGCGTGGACAGCATCACTATAGGACTGTAATAATTTTTCGTCTTCTAAACGGTGAATTACCCCTTCTAATTCGCCAACCTTTTTATCGCCATATGTCAGCCCCTGGTCGTTACGGGCAACCCAAGTTCTAAAACCAAAATGACGGCCAATAATTACCAGAGCAATTTGTATCTGTAAATGACGGCGGCGGACTTCAATATCGACAGAATTATCTAACGGAGTATCCGGAAGAGAAACAGCTTCGTAAATAGCTGTTGAAGTAGGAATTTCTGATATGGTAACATCTGTATCATACTTTTCTGCTATACCATTACGGTGAGGCATATCCGGCACCCAAACTAAATGTTTATGGCCACGTTTAATCTGGGAAGTTGAGTCAACTAACTCAATACGGCCCGGCAAGCACCAGTAGAATTCTGGCGTATGGGCTAATAGTGTTTCCAAGGCAGAGCGTGTATTATAACTGGCGCCGAGAACACGGTCAATATTTACAGGAACTCCCGGACGGATAGCATTTGCTACCCGCCACAACATATTACCCGAAATATTTGCTTCTTTAGCATCATTGGCTGTTTGGCCTTTAGAAACATCATATCTCTTAATAACAATAGGGCCTTCCGGTAAACGGGCAGCCACGACCTGTATTTTGGTCTTAGAATGCTCACCAATGTAATCAAACCATTGGTATTTGGGTAAATTATTTATTATTTTTACAATATTTTCCGGAGTTATCCTCATTCTTATAACTTATAAATTTTAATATGGTTTTGGCAATACCATATGCAGCTTTATAAGGCACTCCGTTTCCTATTGTTTTAAACATATCAGACAACGACATCCATGGAGGCAAAACAAACTCTTTAGGTAAAGACTGTATAGCCAAAGCTTCCGCCGCAGAAATCCGGCGGGGCTCATATGGATGAATATGAACTTCATTGTTACCATAAGCGGCAGTAGGAGAATAACGCCAACGGTGTAATCTTTTAAAAGATTTTTTAGCAACATCCCCTTCCGGAATAGTTTGGAACTTAACCAAAGCGGAACGGGGACGAAAGCAATGTTGTTGGTTTGGATGTTGTGTAACTTTATTTTTATCAAACCAATATTGGACTGTTAGCTGCGGAATAATTTTGGCTGGACGGATACGGACAGGCGAGGGAGTTTCAGCCTCTGGCCAATTCAGTTTTTTAATTTTTTCTAAGGAGAATGCCATGTACGTTTCCCAAGGCATTTCTTTAGGTAAAGATTTAAAATATGGCGATTTCTTAGAAAATCCTATTAAAATAATACGTTCCCGGTCCTGGGGAGCCCCAAACTCCATAGCATTAATTAATCGGTCAAACAAAATATAACCACTATTAGAAAATTGCTTTTTAATATCTTCATAAAAAGCTCTGTGTACTTTTGTACGCCACAAGCCTTTCACATTTTCAAATACAAAGAAATCCGGCTGGTATTTACAGATAATATCAGCATAAACCTGGGTCAAACGACCATTAGAACCTGTTTTTCCCCTGTTTTTCCCTCCGACAGAAAAATCAGGACAAGGCGGCCCCCCGATAAAACCAATAGGATGCCCACTTTTCTTTGCCTGGACCAAAATTTTCTTAAAATCATTCTGGTAAACTCCAGTCAAAACAGCTTCCGCCGAACCTTGTAAATAACCATATACTGGTTGTTTCACTTTCATCTGCTTACGGGCATATTGGTAGGCAGATAAAAAATCGGGGTCAAATTCGTTCACAAAAGCAGATATATAACCAGCTTTTTCAAATCCTAAATCCAGAAACCCAATACCCGAAAAAAATGAAAAAATCTGTGGTGCCTTCATAATAAATCCTTAATGTAAATTATACCTTTTACAAGTCATATTTGGATATTTTTAGTCTCAAACCGTAGTTTGGCCTCTTCTATATTTTTTTCAATTTCAAAAATGCATTCAGCCAATTCCTTCTTGATCTCTGTCTCCCAAAACCGCAAAACAGTCCACCCTTCGGATTCCAATTGGCGGGTTACTTCGAGGTCTCTTTTCATATTACGCTGGATTTTACTTTTCCAAAATTCTTTATTTGTTCCAATACGCTTAACAATAGACGGAAAATCTTTTCCATGCCAAAATTCACTGTCACAAAAAACTGCAATTTTATATTTACGCAAGACAATATCCGGCTTTCCCGGAATATTTTTACAATTTTTCCTGTAACGGTATCCCTTACGCCATAAGGCTTTTGCTAAAGATATTTCAATTTTTGTACCGGATGACCGGATAGCCTGCATGTTTTTTCGGCGTTGTTCTCTTGTTAAACAGTCCATAGACACCTCAATACCTCTACTAAATATATACGCTTACCAAGGGGTAATAAGTCAAGCAATTTTAAAAAATACCCCGCCAGAACAGCGGGGTATCCGGAAAATTTATTTATAACCGCTGGACAAATACCATCATGTCATAAATAGATTTTATACGCTGGTTTACCTGTTCCAGCCCGCATAACCCACCAATCACCAGATTGATATTGTTTTCTTCAATACCCTCTTTTGCGTATTCCAGCTTCTGTTTCATCTCTTGCGCAAGAGAAAACAACATCCCGACGCAACTTTTTAGTATGGCTAATTTTTCTTCTTTTCCCATAAATTTCTCCTTTTTAAATTGTCCTGCATTCCATTACCGCTTACTATGAGCAGATAAGTCAAGCAACAATCTACACATATTTTAACCACTCTAACTTGTCACCCTCTTCCTCTTCCCGTTTTAACAGCTGCGCTAAGGCATCCAGTTGGTCGTCATGCGCCCCGCGGGGGAAAGCATTTACTTCACGCTTAAATTCCTCAATCCACGGGGCCGACTGCGGAATAAATACCCTGCCGTTTTCAATCAACGTAGATTGGGCGGCAATCCGGTCCTCTTTGCTTCCCTCCGGTTTAATCGCTTGAATCCCCGGTACACCCTGCCGATGCAACAACTGGATCAACTCTACCCCGGAGGCCTTATCTTCAATAAACACCTCCCGGGCGTTGTAGTGTGATTTTAGGCGCTTGACCTCTTTGACCAAATCAGGGAACAGCAACTTTTTACGAAACACATCCCGTATATAATACTGCTTGTTAATCACTTGGGCGGTAATACAAACAGAATAATCACTCCCATCATGCTCTGTCATAGCCGTATCCCAGCTTTGAATAATGCGAATACGGCCTTTCTCATCTTTAGGAAGCTCCGTATACCGTTGGAACCAGTCAAAATTAATCACATTTCCCTTTTCGGGGATAGGATTTTGTTGGTACTGCGCTTGGAAATTATAATTGCCTAACGTATTTTGAATCTCTTTTAATTTGGTTAAGCTCTCTAAATG